>NZ_JOGH01000026.1:0-69791 GCF_000721345.1 Kitasatospora sp. NRRL B-11411
CCACCAACCTCCCCTTCACCGACCTGCTCACCCCCGACGGCCGCCACTACCTCCCCCTCCCCGCCCTGCGCGCCCGCCTCACCGCCGCCACCGCCGGCCGCCCCCACCTCGTCACCACCTGCGGCTCCGGCGTCACCGCCTGCATCCTCGCCTTCGCCGCCCACCTCACCGGCCACCCCGCCCCCGCCGTCTACGACGGCTCCTGGTCCGACTGGGGCCGCCCGGAGACCGGACTCCCGGCGGCCACCGGCGAGTGAACGGAGCCTTGTCCGGTCCTGCACGTCGGTGGCGTGCGGGACCGGACAGGGACGGTCAGTCGTTCTGGAAGTCCTGCCACGGGGCTCCGGGCCGGGGCGGTTCCCGGTCGTACTGGTCGGACGTTCCACCGGTGCCGGCCAGGTCCTCCGGGTCCGGCCCGGCCGCTTCCCGGTCGGGCCGGGCCGCGTGCGTGGCGCGTCCGACCCGGTCGAGCCACACCAGGCCCTCCGCGCTGTCGGGAGAGAGGCCGAGGTCGTTCATCAGGTCGGCCATCTTCTCGGCGAAACCGTCGTCGCCGGTGCCGCTCGCCGCCTGCTTCTCCTGCGTCAGCAGGTCCGTCAGCTCGTCGTCCAACCCGGAGCCCCCGCAGGGGTCTCCCGGAGCACCGGGCCGTCGGCCGACATAGCACCGGAAGACCTCGGGCACATCGGAGTCGTTGGCCGCTGCGGACAGTTCCGCGAGCGGCCCGATGAGCTGCACCGCCTGTTCGATCTCGTCCTCGTGCCTGCTCAGCCACCACACCACCGCGGAACCCGGGCTCTTCAACACCTCACCGGCGAAGTAGTCCCGGCGGCCGCGCTCGTACTGGCGGTGCTGCTCCCAGGCTTCCTCCACCTTGCGGAGGACCGTCATCTTCTCGAGCCGCTCGGTGTCCTCACCGGTCAGGGTCACGGTGATCCCGGCGGCCATGGCCAGCACCAGGCCACCGCCGTCGTACGCGGGACTGCCGAGCAGTCCCGTGAGCCGCATCGCCAGCAGATCGGGCCGGCCGGGATCCTCGTTCGCGGAGACCTGCCGGGCCCGCACGAGGATCGCGTCCGCGGCGAGGCCGGCCAGGTTGGCGTGCGAGGTCAACGACAGCGGCTGGGTCGGCCGCCACAGAACGGTCGCGGAGAACCGGAAGTCGTAGTCCGGCCGGGAGCTCGGGAGCGGCAGGTTCTGCAGGGGCACTTCGCGGAACGGCGGTTCGGTCGGCGGCTCCGGCTCGGGCACCGGCCGCTGCACGGGCGGCACCTCCGATGCGGCCGCCCGGGGGATCCGGGCCATCATGAGCAGCCCCGTGCACGCCACCAGCACCGCGCTGCCGAAGACGCACAGCCAGATCGACCAGCCGAAGTGCCGACCGAGGAAGATCGGTGTCAGGCCGCTCAGCAGAACCGCGAAGAACAGCTGGGCCCGATGACGGGTGTTCACGAGACCTCCGAAGAATTCGTCGTTTCGTTGTCGTGGCGGCGCGGGCCGGTGCCCTGCGCCCGGTCGACGGCCTGCCGCAGCCGTTCGGCGACCGCCCGGCGACCGGCACCGGGGATTTCCGGGCCGGCCCGCTCCCATCCCAGGGCCACCAGGTAGAGCCGGGTGAGCAGGTCGTTCCGGTGCCGGGCCGCCCGGACCAGGACGTCCGGCGCTGCTTCCCAACCGCGTTCGGTCGCGGCCGCGGTGAGCCACTCGTACGCCACGCGGGCCCAACGGGCCGGCTCCGTACCTGACATGACGTTGCGCCAGACTGACTCGACTTCTTCCGAGGTCGGCTCGATCAGCAGGTGGCGCGGATCGAGCAGTCCGATCAGCAGGTCCTCGCCGCGGCGCGGCTCCGGTCCGGCACGGAGCGGGACCCGTTCGGACAGGTGCCGGAACAGCCGGCGGTCGCTGCGGGCCAGTTCGAGTGCCGCCTCGGCCGCTGCGGCCGATCCCTGCCGGCTCGCCAGGTGGTAGAGCCGGGTCAGTGCCATGGACGGATGGGTCGCGGCCAGCACGTGCCGGCACACATCGGTCAGTACCTGCTTGAGGTGCGGCGTCGGGTTGCCCGTCGTGGTCCAGGTGTAGATCTGATCCCGTACGCCCGCAGCGTGCTTCTCGTGGTCGAGCCCCTCGGCGAGCAGCAGCGCCGCCTCCGCCGGCATCGGCTTGCCGGGGGAGGTCCACCGTTCGACGAGGGTGTACAGGTCCTCCGGCCGGCCCATGGCCAGGGCCTGCTCCGCGAAGCGGACCACCAGATCGCGCTGCTCGGGACGGCCGAGCCCCGGTAGCCGGACGGCGTCGCCCATCCAGTCCCGCAGGCCGTCCCGCAGCCCGGGGAAGTAGGTCCAGAAGTGCGACCGTACTGCGCCGCTGTAGGCGAACTGTTTGAACTCGACCCGGCCGTCCGGGTCCCGCGCCATCTCCAACTCGTCGAGCTGGACCCGGAGGTCGGGGCCGTCCAGGGCCGACGCGCTGTCGCGGTCGCGTCCGAGGAGCCGGAGGAGGTCGCCGGTGCCGGCCACCGCAGCGTCGACCGGAGCGCCGTCGAACATCGCGCCCACGAGGAGCAGCGCGCGCTTGGAGCCGTCCTCCAGCGCGCCCACCTGCCGGGCGGCGGTGTCACCCCAGTCGGTGACCACGTGGAGTGCGGCGGTACACCAGTCCTCGAACCCACTGCCGTGCCTCCGGCTCTCCCGCACCTGACCGATCGTCCGGACCAGTCTGGCGATCTCCCGCATGGGGGCCGTTGCCAGCAGGAGGTCGAGATCCGGCCGCTTCAGGTCTTCCGAGGTGAACGGAATCCCGTCCAGCCGGAGGTAGCGGTGCAGCACGATGTCCGGTCGGGGCCGCCCGATCCGGACCACCTGCTGCTGGATCTCCGAGGGGAGCATCGGCTCGATCGGATCGGGGAGGATCACCACCAGCCGGGCACCGGCCTGCTCGGTCGCGGAGCGGTAGACCCCGAGTTTCTGCAGGGCCCGCTCCTGGTCCTGGTCCGCGATCGCCGACAGGTCGAGGAGCAGCCGGTCTCCGGCGGAGATCGCGGCTCGGTCGTCGTCCTTGACCGAGAGTTCCTCGAGTTGCCCTCCCTCGTCGGAGAGTTCGTGCAGGAGGAAGGTTCCGGCGGCTCTCCGGCCGGTGCCGACCGGTCCGGTCAGCAGGACCGTCGCCCCCGGCTTGGCGAGCCGCTCGGCGGCCCGGCCCAGGTTGCCCGGGGGAACGAAGCGCCGGCTCAGCCAGTGCCGGTGGTCCTCCGCGATCCGGAGCCGTTCGGCCCGTGACCCCAGGAACTCACCCGCGCCGTAGCCGTAGTGGATGTGCTGGTCGCCCGAGCCTGCGTGGACGGGGCCTCCGGGATCGGTGACCCAGGTGTGGCCGGGACCGCTCACCTGTCCTGACCGTCCTCGGGCCCGGCCGGCCGGCCCACCTGCTGCCGGAGTTCCCGGACCCGGCCGACGTACTGGATGTCCCCGTCGCCGTTGAACTGCGGGCCGTTGTGCTGAGCCCCGCTGCCGGTGTGGACCGGGCCCCGCGGGGCGGTGACCACCGTCCCGGACAGGTCGCGGCCCACCTGGCCCAGACCGTCCCGCGTCCGGATCCTGGTCCCGCTTTCACCCCTCCCCTTCTTCTCCTTCGTCTCCTTGTCCTTGGTGCCTCCCGCCAGCGGCGGCCTGGTGTCCACCTTGGCCAGCACCGGTACGAGCCGGGACAGGTCGTCCCCGATCCGGTCGAGGTCGGCGTGCGAATTGCGCATGCTGAGCCGGCGGTACTGGCAGTCGGCGAGGACGGACAGCTCCAGCGGCAGGAGGCTCCGGTCGATCCGCACGGAGTCGACCAGCACGGGGATGACCAGCGCCCCGGTCTCGAACGCCTCGATGATCTCCCGGCGCGTCCAGTCGTCCGGGTCCTCCACGGCCGGCCGGCCTCCGGGCGTCCTGGGGTCGAACCACCGGCGGCCGATCACCGCGAGCAGCACGTGGCTGCGCCGGACCGCGGTGATCAGTGCCTGCGGGAACCGGCTCCCGGCCGGAATCGACTTGCTCGCCCGGAACACCTGCTCGCTGCCGAACCTGGCGGACAGCTCGTGCTCCAGCAACGCGGCGACCTCGTCGCCGTCTCCCGTGCGGTAGTTGACGAAGACAGTGGACATGACGAAACAGCCCCTTCTACACGATGGATGGAAAACTCGACTTCTGACGATCGGTCAGCAGCTGTCGGCCAGAGCGCCGAGCAGTGCGGGCTGGAGTTCCCGGACGGCCCGGCTCGTCCGGAACCGCCTGAGCTCGCGGTCGAGTCGGCGCACATCGGCCGTGATGGTCGCGGACCTCACCTCACCCGCGATGCCGAGCAGGTCCTCGGCGACCGCGCACGACTGCTCGACCTCCCCCGCGGCGGCGTGGGCCAGCGCCTGCCGCAGGCCGTACCGGGCCCGGGTGCGCAAGGCGTGCGCCGGGATGCGCCGGCACTCGCGTGCGAGCAGTTCCGCCGCTTCCCGGGGGTGGCCCAGGTCGTACAGGCACCAGCCGCTGACCATCGCAGCCGGGTTGGCGAGGTTGCTCGTTCCGATGACCGGGCTCGACTCCTCTCCGTCGTCCCCGGCGGCGGACAGGAGGCCGTGGGCCTGTTCCAGGCTCCGCAAACACCGCAGGTGGTCTCCTGCCAGGGCGTACCCCTGGGCCTCCCGCTGCGCGGCCAGGCCCCTGATCCGGGGCGGGAGTTTGCGGTCCCCCGCCGCTGCGGCTGCCAGGTCGATGGTCCGGGCCGCGTCGTTGTCGTAGAACGTCACCAGCGCCCGGCGGACCAGCGCGTAGGAGGCGAGGTGCGGATCCCCGGCCTCCTCGGCGAGGCCCACCGCCTCTTCGGTGTGCGCCAGCGCGGCAGCGGGGTCACCGGCCTCCTGCGCCATCCAGCCGGTGAACTCGGCGAAGCGGGAAGCCAGCAGGAGGAGTTCGGACCGGGTGCGCCCCCGGGAGCACGCTGCGAGCCGCGCCGTGGTCCGGGCCTGCTCCGTCAGCATCGGCAGCAGGAAGGCCGGGTCGACGCACTGCCCGAGCCGACGGGCGTGGTCGTACCCCTGCCGCAGCAGAACCGGGACGCTGAATTCGGACGGGTCCGCGGTCCGGTGCTCCGCACCACGGTCCGTGCGATCGGTCGGTACCGACAGGGCCAGCAGCGAGAGGGCCCCGGCGGCGATCAGCTCGCGGCGCCCGCTGAGGCCCGGCCGATCGTTCCGGTCCTCCCGCTCGACCAGCGCGAGCAGGCGTCCGTCAGCCCGGAGAACTGCGTCGCATCGCCGGACGAGGTCTACCGATGCTGTCCGTTCGCCGCGTTCGACCCTGCTGAGGTAGCCCTTGGTGTACTTCAGCCGCGCGGCGAGGGTGTCGAGCGACAGTCCCCTCTCCTGCCGCAATCGCCGGAGTTCGGCGCCGAACGATAATGCCATGGACATGCCATAACCCCCTCCGAGAATATCCCCGCTCGCCATCGGACCGGGGAACCGGGACGCTCCGGGCGTCCCGAGGAAGGAGTCTGCCACGCGTTGGAATCGCCCCGTAGCGTTCTGTGAGGGTTGCCTGTCGCCAAAATCCGCCCACCGTACGGTCAGGGAACGGCTCTGTCCGTTCTGCCAGCCCGGGGGGCCTCCGCCGGCCCGGTCCGGTGTGGGTGGCCGGGCCACCACATGTGGTGGTCGAGGTCGGCGGTGAGGGCGGTGACCAGTACCGAGCGGACCACCAGGGTGTCCAGCAGGACGCCGAGGGCGACGGCGAAGCCGATCTCGGCGAAGCCCACCACCGGGAGGGTGCCGAGGACGGCGAAGGTCGCGGCCAGGATCAGCCCGGCGGAGGTGATCACGCCGCCGGTGGCGGCCAGGCCCGCGACCGCGCCCCGACGGGTGCCCAGGCGGGCGGACTCCTCGCGCACCCTGGTCATCAGGAAGATGTTGTAGTCGATGCCCAGCGCCACCAGGAAGACGAACACGAACAGCGGGAACGCCTGGTCCTGGCCCTCGAAGTGGAAGACGTGCGCGAAGAAGAACGCGCTGATGCCGAGCGCCGCGGCGTACGACAGCACCACGGTGGCGATCAGCACCAGCGGCGCGACCACCGCGCGCAGCAGCGCGGCCAGGATCAGCAGCACCACCGCCAGCACCAGCGGGATGACCACCCTGTTGTCGTGCGCGGCGGCCCGTCCGGCGTCCAGCACCACCGCGGTGGAGCCGCCGACCTCGGCATCGGCGTCCGGCACCGCGTGCACGGCCTCCCGGACCCGGTCGACGGTGGCCTTGGCGGCGGCGGAGTCCGGCGGGTCGGCCAGGACGGCCGGGAAGTACGCCTCGCCGCCGGCCGTCACCGGCGGCCCGATCCCGGCGATGCCGGGGGTGCTCGCGGCGGCCTGCCGGACGGCGTCCAGCGGGGCCGCGTCGCTGACCACCGACAGCGGGGCGCCCGTCCCGCCGGGGAAGTGCGCGGCCAGCACCTGCTGCCCGGTGACGGAGTCGGGCCGGCCGGTGAACGTCCCGGCGGCGCTCAGCCCGCCCGCGTTCAGCGAGACCAGCCCGGCCGTGCAGGCCGCCAGCGCCAGCGCGGTGCCCACCCACACCTTGCGCGGCCGGCCCGCGATCCAGCCGCCGATGTGCGCCCACCGGCCGGTGGCGGTCGGCTCGGGCGTGCCGTACCCGGGCCGCACCGGCCAGAACACCCAGCGCCCGCACGCCACCAGCAGCGCGGGCAGCAGGGTCAGCATCGCCAGCAGCGCCACCACCACGCCGATCGCGCAGACCGGGCCGAGGCCGCTGGTGGAGTTCATCTCGGCGACCATCAGGCACAGCATCGACGCGGCGACCGTCGCCGAACTCGCCAGCACCGCGGGGCCGGCCCGGTGCAGCGCCGCCGCCATCGCCTCGTGCCGGTCCCGGTGCCGGCGCAGCTCCTCCCGGTAGCGGGCGGTCAGCAGCAGCGCGTAGTCGGTGCCCGCGCCGAGCACCAGCACGATCAGGATGCCCGCGCTCTGCGCGTTGACGGTCAGCCCGGCGTGCGCCGCGAACAGGTACACCACGCCCTCGGCGACGGTGAGCGCCGCGCCCGCCGACAGCAGCGGCAGCAGCCACAGCACCGGGCTGCGGTAGGTGAGCAGCAGCAGGACGACGACCACCGTGACGGTGGCGTACAGCAGGGTGCCGTCGATGCCCTGGAACGCCTTCGACTGGTCGGCCCCGATCCCGGCCGGGCCGGTGACGTGGGTGGCCAGACCGGGCTGCGCGCCGGCCGCGGCGGTGGCGCGCAGGCTGTCGACGGCCGGGCCGAGGTTGTTCCAGCCGCTGTCGCCGGTGACCACCGGCACCACGGTCTGCAGCGCCCGGCCGTCCGCGGACTCGGTCGGGCCGACGATCGGCGCGGTGGCGTGCGGGGCCCCGGCGAACTCCCGGGCGTCGCGCGCCGCTTCGGCCCGGTCCTCGACGGTGATGCCGCTGTCGCGCTGGTACACCACCACCGCGTCCGCGGTCTGCACCGGCTGGAAGCGCAGTTGGGCGTCCAGCACCCGGGTGGACTCGGCGTTCGCGGGCAGCCAGCTGGACGCCTGGTTGTCCTCCGCGCCGTTGAGCTTCCCCGCCAGCGGCGCCGCCACCAGCAGCACCAGCAGCCAGAGGGCGAGCACCACCCACTTCCCGCGCCGCCCGCACGGCAGCGCGGCCGCTCTCCTGCCGGGGCTCATCACGACCGTCCCTCCGGCACCGGGCCCGTCCGGCCCCGCGCGCTCCTTCCACCATCGCGCCCCGCTCCGCGCCCCGCACCCGGCGGCGCGCCGGTCGGCGTTTGCGCCCAGGACCCGTGCGGGGACGAATCGTTCGGGGACCGACCCGCCCCCGGGGGGCAGGACTCCGCCGACCAGCACGAGGGGACTTCCTTGACCGCACCGACCCCGCCCGACGGAACGCCCCCGCACCCGGCCCTGCCGCCGCCGGTCCCCGCGCCGCCGCCTTCCACGGAAGCGCACCCCGCGCCGCCGCCTCCCGCGGAAGCGCACCCCGCAGAACCGCCTCCCGGGGAACCGCCTCCCGCGGAAGCGGCCCCGTCCGGCCGGTTCGACCTGCAGGGGTGGAGCGCCGTGGTGACCGCGCTGGTCGGCGTCGCCACCCTCGGGGCCGGCTTCGCGGGCGGCTACCTCAGCCAGTCCCGGCCCGCCCCCGGCAGCCGTCCGCAGCCGACCGTGACGGTCGCCGTGCCCGGCCCCACCGTCACGGTGACCGTCCCGGGGCCCACCGCACCGGCCGTCGACACCCTGCCCGGCGGAGCACCGACCGGCGGGGCGCCGACCGGCGGAGCACCGACCGGCGGAGCACCGACCGGCCCGCGGCCGAGCGCGGCCCCGGCCCTGCTGGCCTCGCCGGACTCCGGGCGCGGCGGGACGCGGACGGTGCTCTCCGGGCAGGGCTTCCCGCCCGGCGCGATGGTCCGGGTCTCCTTCGTGGTCAAGGGCGAGAACGACGTGGAGTACCTGCACCGGGACCTGCGGGACACCGCGTCCGACGCCGCGGGCGCCTTCTCGGTCGAGGTGGCCGTCCCGTCCGACCTGGACGGCTACGCCGACCGCAACACCTACCTGCGGGCCCGGGCCGGCACCGGCGCGGTGCTCGCCGAGACGGTGTTCGACCTGCTGCCCTGACCGCCGCTCAGCCCCGGCGCCGCTCCAGCTGCTGCCACAACTCGTCGACCCGGGCGGTCAGTTGCTCCAGGTCGCCGCTGTTGTCGAGCACCAGGTCGGCGACCGCGAGGCGGGCCTCCCGGGTGGCCTGGGCGGCCATCCGGGCCTTCGCCTCGTCCTCGGCCATGCCGCGCAGCGCGACCAGCCGGCGCAGCCGTTCCGCGTCGGGGACGTCGATCACCACGACCAGGTCGTACAGCGGGGCGAGGCCGTTCTCGGCGAGCAGCGGGACGTCGTGGACGACGATCGCGTCCGGCCCGGCGGCGGCCTCGAGTTCGGCGGAGCGGGCCCGCACCAGCGGGTGGACGACGGCGTTCAGCTTCGCCAGCCGGTCCGGGTCGGCGAAGACGATCCGGCCGAGCGCGGGGCGGTCCAGCGCGCCGTCGGGGAGCAGCACGCCGGGCCCGAACTCGGCGGCGACGGCGGCCAGTCCGGGCGTCCCGGGGGCGACCACCTCGCGGGCGATCACGTCCGAGTCGACGATCACCGCGCCGTGCGCGGCCAGTTGGCGGGAGACCTCGCTCTTGCCCGCGCCGATCCCGCCGGTCAGTCCGATCCTCAGCATGCCGCCAGGTTACCGGCCCGTACCGCCCTCGCCGCAGCGGCCCCGGCCGGGACGGACGGCGGGGACGAACGGCGGGCGAACATCGCGGGAACTCTCCGGCGGCCGCCCCTTGCGGCGCCTGGCCCGGGTTGTCCGGACAGGATTCCGGGCGCCGGACGGCCGTCTATGGTGCCGGAGACCCTCACCCGTCCCCCACAGGAGCACCCCCGTGTCCAGCCCCTGGCCCGCCGGGCCGCGCCGCGTCCTGGTCGTCGGCATCGACGGCGTCCGCCTCGACCTGCTGCCCGCCCTGCACACCCCGCACCTGGACGCGGTGGCCGCGGCCGGCTTCCTCGCCCCCGTCGAGGTGGACGACGCCACCCCGACCATGTCCGGCCCGTGCTGGGCGACCATCGCCACCGGCGTCGGCCCGGCCAAGCACGGCGTGTACGGCAACCACCTGGGCGGCCACCGCCTCGACGTGTTCCCGGACTTCACCACCCGGCTGGCGAAGGCGCACCGCCGCCGCACCTTCGCGGCCGGCGGCTGGGAGCCGCTGTTCCTGGCCCGCGACGGCGGCCCGCTGTTCGCCGCCCCCGGCCGGCTCGCGTACATCGCGCCGCTGGAGGACACCCCGGAGGCGTGGGAGGTGTGCGACGAGCGGGTCACCGCCGAGGCCGAGTACGTGCTGGGCCGCTCGGACGACGACCCGCAGGCGTCCTTCGTCTACCTGGGCGCGGTCGACGAGACCGCGCACTTCCGGGGCTGCGGCGCGGACTACCGGCGGGCGATCGAGACCGCCGACGCCCGGCTCGGCCGCCTGCTCGCCGCGCTGGAGGCCCGCCCCGGCCGCCCCCACGAGCAGTGGACGGTCATCGTGGTCACCGACCACGGCCACGTCGACGCGGGCGGCCACGGCGGCCGCACCGCCCTGGAGCGCACCGCCTGGATCGCCGCCCGCGGCCCCGGCATCACCCCGGGCGCCCCGGTGCTCGGCCCGCTGCACCACACCGACGTGGCCGCGCACGTGTACGCGGCGCTGGAGATCGTCCCGGACCCGCACTGGACGCTCGACGGGCGGCCGTTCACCAGCGCGCCGGTGCCCGTCTCCTGACGGAGCGTCGACTCCGGCCCCGCGCACGGCGGTTCAGGCGATGTCGAGCGACTCCCCGGCGGTCAGCGTCCGGTACTCCACGCCGCCGGTGCCGGGGCCCTGCGGGCCGAGCAGCCGCCCGTGGATGGCCTGCCCGGCCTCGCTGAGCGTCGCCTCGTGGATCGCCACCGCCTGCCGGGGCCGGGCGTCGCGCAGGTAGTCGACCAGCTCGCCGGCCCGCAGCCAGGGCGCGCCGAGCGGCAGCAGCAGGGTGTCGACGGTGTCCGGCGGGACGGTCAGCGCGTCGCCCGGGTGGAAGGCCCGGGCGCCGAGCAGGAAGCCGATGTTCGGGATCCGCGGGATGTCGGGGTGGATCTCGGCGTGCCACTCGCCGTGCACCGTCACCGGCAGCCCGTCCAGGTCGAACGCGTCGCCGTCGCCGACCACCGTCACCTTCGTGCCGATGCCCTCCAGCTGCCGGGCCACCGAGGAGTTGGTGTACACCCGCAGACCCGGGTTGGCCTCGACGGCGGCCCGGACCTGCCCCTCGGTGAAGTGGTCGGCGTGCTCGTGGGTGATCAGCAGGGCGTCCACGCCCGCCACCACCTCGGGCCCGCTGAACATGCCGGGGTCGATCAGCACCGCCCCCTCGGCGTGCTCGATCCGGACGCAGGCGTGGCCGTACTTCGTCAGTCGCATGCGGCCCAGCGTACGACCGGGTCGCGGCTAGGGGGCGCCCACCAGGCCGCGCGGCTTCACGTGCGGCTTCACCAGCCGGGGCGCGGGCAGCACCACGGGGCGCAGCGGCGGCAGTTCGACGTTCTCGTGCAGGCCGACGATCCGGTGCAGGCGGCGCAGCGGGGCGGGCGCCCACCAGTTGAGCCGGCCGAACAGCGTCATGGTGGCGGGCACCAGCAGGGTCCGCACCAGGGTGGCGTCCACCGCGACGGCCACCGCCAGCGCGATGCCCATCTGCTTGACCATCAGCATCTGCCCGGCCGCGAACCCGGCGAACACGATCACCATCAGCAACCCGGCCGAGGTGATGATCCGACCGCTGCGCTGCAGGCCCAGCTCCACCGACTTCGCACAGTCGTAGCCCTGGTCGTGCAGCTCCTTGATCCGCGACAGCAGGAACACCTCGTAGTCCATCGACAACCCGAACGCGAAGGCGAACACCAGCACCGGGATCACCGTCTCCAGGCCGCCGGTCGGCGTGAACCCCAGCAGCGAGCTGAAGTACCCGTGCTGGAACACCAGGGTCAGCGCGCCCAGCGACGCCCCCAGCGACAGCACGTTCATCAGCAGCGCCTTCACCGGCAGCACCACCGAGCCGGTCATCAGGAACAGCAGCACCAGCGTCCCCGCCGCGACCAGGCCCAGCGCCCACGGCCCGCGCGAGCCGATCTCGTGCTGGAAGTCCACCAGCGACGCCGCGTCGCCCGTCACGTACGTGTCCAGCCCGCCGCGCTCCGAACGCAGCTCGCCGACCACCCGCTTCGCCTCCGTGCCCTGCGGGTCGCCCTTCACCAGCACGTCCACGGTCTGCACCCGGTCCGAGACCGGCGACACCGCCCGCACCCCGGCCACCCCCGGCAGCTTCGCCACCACGGTGTCCGCGTACTGCTGCGCCTGCTGCGCCGTCCCCTCCACGACCACCTGCACCGCCGCCGGCACCTGGCCGGGGAAGCGCGCCTCGACCGTCTCCGCGACCTGCCGGGACGCGAAGCTCTTCGGCAGCACGTCGGCGCCCGAGTTGCGGAAGTGCGAGCCCAGGAACGGCGCCCCCGCCGCCAGCAGCAGCGCCACGCACGCCAGCATCACCGGCACCGCCCGGCGCTGCACCCGGCGCACCGTGCGGGAGAAGAACCCCTCGTCCGGGACCGGCGCGGACGGCGCCTTGATCCGCCGCCCCATGAAACCCAGCAGCGCCGGCACCAGCGTCAGCGCCGCCGCCACCGCGATCACCACCACGCTCACGCCCGCCACCGCGACCGCCCGGAACACCGGGCTGGTGAACACGAACAGCCCGCTCAGCGCGACCGCCACCGTCAGCCCGGAGAACGCCACCGTCCGGCCGGCCGTCGCCGCCGTCCGCTCCACCGCCTGCGCGATGTCCGCGCCGTGGCCGCGCTCCTCCCGGAACCGGTTCACCATCAGCAGCGCGTAGTCGATCGACAGGCCCAGGCCCAGCACCGTGGCGATCGGCAGCACCGAGGTGTCGATGTCCATCAGCTTGCTGAACCCGAACATCGCCAGCAGCGCCCCGCCCACCGAGGCGATCGCCCCGATCCCCGGCAGCCCCGCCGCGGCCAGCCCGCCGAACACCAGCACCATCACGACCAGGGTCAGCGGCAGCGTCACGATCTCGCCGAACCGGGTGTCCTTCGCGGTCTGGTCCTTCACCTCCTGCTGCAGCACCAGGTCGCCGCCGACCACGGTGCGCGCCCCGTCCGCGTCGATCGCCTCCAGCCGGTCGGTCACCGCCGCCAGCTGCTTCGGCGTCGACCCGTCCGCCATCCGCACGCTCACCAGCGACGCCTTGCCGTCGCTCGCGGTCAGCTGCCCGCCCGACGCGTACGTGTCCGCCACCGAGACCACGCCCGGCAGCTTCGCCACCTCCGCGCTCGCCCGCTCGACCGCCGCCTTCACCCCGGCCCCGTCGACGGCCGGCCCGTCCACCACCGCCGTCACCGTGCCCTGCACCGGATCCGCGGCCTGCACCACCGCCGTCCCCGCCGCCGACTCCGACCCGCCGCTCCCGGTCGCCGCCACCGACCCCTCGAACACCCGCCCGCCGAACACCACCCCCACCGCGAGCACCAGCGCCCAGAACGCCAACACCCAACGCCGGTGCCGGAAACACACTCGCCCCAGCGCGGCCAACCGGCCGGAAACCTGGGAAACCTGGACCTCTGCTGCGGTGGAGCGGGAGCTGCGCATGCGGGGAGCCTTTCGGACAAGTCCCCTCAATGTATGTGCGACTTCGCTTTCGTCCTATAGGCGGACGATGAGCCTCATCTCACAATTCCCTTCACATAAAAGCCACTTAAGCGCCACGCCCTGTCCATGCCCACTGCGCGCACGGGCGGGCGGGCAGCGAAAAGCAGCAACCCCCCGCCCAGGAAGACCCTGGAACGGGGGGTTGCTGTCAGTCAGCTAGGCAGCTGCCGAAGCGCGGGGCTTCAGCTCTGGCCGCCGGCCAGCTTCTCGCGGAGCGCGGCCAGGGCCTCGTCCGAGGCGAGCGCGCCGGAGCCCTCGTCGCTGCTGGAGGAGTACGAGCCGCCACCGGACACCGGGGCCTCCTCGCCGGCCTCGGCCGCAGCGGCGGCGTCGGCCTCGCGGGACTTGATGACCTGGGCCTGGTGCTGCTCGAAGCGGGCCTGGGCCTCGGCGTACTGCCGCTCCCACTCCTCGCGCTGCTTCTCGAAGCCGGGCAGCCAGTCGTTCGCCTCGGGGTCGAAGCCCTCCGGGTAGATGTAGTTGCCCTGGTCGTCGTAGGACGCGGCCATGCCGTACAGGGTCGGGTCGAACTCGACCGACGCCGGGTCGGCACCGAGGGACTCGTTGGCCTGCTTCAGCGAGAGGCTGATGCGGCGGCGCTCGAGGTCGATGTCGATGACCTTGACGAAGATCTCGTCGCCGACCTGGACGACCTGCTCCGGGATCTCGACGTGGCGCTCGGCCAGCTCGGAGATGTGGACCAGGCCCTCGATGCCCTCGTCCACGCGGACGAACGCACCGAACGGGACCAGCTTGGTGACCTTACCCGGGACGACCTGCGAGATCTGGTGGGTCCGGGCGAACTGCTGCCACGGGTCCTCCTGGGTCGCCTTCAGCGACAGGGAGACGCGCTCGCGGTCCATGTCCACGTCGAGAACCTCGACGGTGACCTCCTGGCCGACCTCGACGACCTCGTTCGGGTGGTCGATGTGCTTCCAGGACAGCTCGGAGACGTGCACCAGACCGTCGACGCCGCCGAGGTCGACGAACGCACCGAAGTTGACGATCGAGGAGACGACGCCGGAGCGCACCTGGCCCTTCTGCAGGGTGGTGAGGAAGGTCTGGCGGACCTCGCTCTGGGTCTGCTCCAGCCAGGCGCGGCGGGACAGGACCACGTTGTTGCGGTTCTTGTCCAGCTCGATGATCTTCGCCTCGAGCTCCTTGCCCACGTAGGGCTGGAGGTCGCGGACGCGGCGCATCTCGACCAGCGAGGCCGGGAGGAAGCCGCGGAGGCCGATGTCGAGGATGAGACCACCCTTGACGACCTCGATGACGGTACCGGTGACGATGCCGTCCTCTTCCTTGATCTTCTCGATCGTGCCCCAGGCGCGCTCGTACTGCGCACGCTTCTTGGACAGGATGAGGCGACCCTCCTTGTCCTCCTTCTGGAGAACCAGGGCCTCGATCTCGTCGCCGACCTTGACGACCTCGTGCGGGTCAACGTCGTGCTTGATCGAGAGCTCGCGGGAGGGGATGACACCCTCGGTCTTGTAACCGATGTCGAGGAGCACCTCGTCACGGTCGACCTTCACGATGATGCCCTCGACGATGTCGCCATCGTTGAAGTACTTGATGGTCTCGTCGATCGCGGCGAGGAACGCGTCCGCGTCGCCGATGTCGTTGACCGCGACCTGCGGGGTGGTGCTGACAGAGGTGTCGGTGGGGCTCGTCATTAGGAAAAGGGCTCCGGTACGGACATGAAGTCGTAGGTAATGCCACGCGGGGGCCCTGATCGCTCCCACCGAAAGCCGTACAGGCCAGAGAACGGCCCACCGGAAGAATCCCCATACGAGTGGAGGATCCCGGCGTCCGTCTGACGACCGTGGGGTCTTCGACAGATGCGAGCGCGACCTGCTCCGTCCGAGGCGCGCAGGCCCGCAGCGCAACTTGTAGCATACGGGGACACCCCGGCACGGTCAACGTCGAAGCCGACGAGACCGGTAGAGGCCGGGACGGATCAGGCCATATCCTCCAACGGCGCTTCTCGCACCGACCAGGAGCAGCGGCCCTACCCCGAATGCCACCGCCCGACCCGGTCCCCGTACAGGGCCGGCTCCGCGGCAGCGGCGCTTCCGCAAGCCCATAGCCTACGTGACGGATTCCATGACCCACTCCACCGCCCCCGGTCCCGACGAGCCCCGCGACGACGAGCCCGGCGGGTACGACCCGTCCGGGTACGACGTGCCCTCCGTCCCGCAGCCGGCGGACGGGGAGGAGGACGGCGACGAGGCGCTGCGGCGGGAGGCCGGGGAGCAGGAGTCGAGCCGGGCCAGCCGGCACTGGTGGGACCGGAACGCGGACGACTACCAGGACGAGCACGGGGAGTTCCTCGGCGACGACCGGTTCACCTGGTGCCCGGAGGGGGTGGACGAGGCCGAGGCGCGGCTGCTCGGCGACCCGGCCGAGCTCAAGGGCGCGGACGTGCTGGAGATCGGCTCGGGCGCCGCGCAGTGCTCGCGCTGGCTGGCCGCCCGGGGCGCGCGCCCGGTCGCGCTGGACATCTCCTACCGGCAGTTGCAGCACTCGCGCCGGATCGACCTCGGCCGCGGGCTGGAGCCCGTCGCCGTGGTGCAGGCGGACGCGGCGGTGCTGCCGTTCGCGGACGGCTCGTTCGACCACGCGTGCTCGGCGTACGGCGCGGTGCCGTTCAGCGCGGACACCGGGCGGCTGATGCGCGAGGTGCACCGGGTGCTGCGGCCGGGCGGGCGCTGGGTGTTCTCGGTGACGCACCCGATCCGCTGGGCGTTCCCGGACGAGCCGGGGGTGGAGGGGCTGACCGCCACCTCCTCGTACTTCGACCGCACCCCGTACGTCGAGCAGGACGAGCAGGGCGTCGCCACCTACGTCGAGCACCACCGGACGCTGGGCGACCGGGTGCGGGAGCTGGTCGCGGCCGGGTTCGTGCTGCTGGACCTGGTCGAGCCGGAGTGGCCGGAGGAGCTGGAGCAGGAGTGGGGCGGCTGGAGCCCGCTGCGCGGCGCGCACATCCCCGGCACGGCGATCTTCGTCGCCCGCCGGAACGGCTGACCGCGGTGCGGCCCGGGGGGCTCTCACTGCCGGTCGCCGCGGTGCTCCCCGAGCTGGCCGCCGCGCTGGACGGCAGCGGCGCGGCGGTGCTGTCCGCGCCGCCCGGCACCGGCAAGACCACCCTGGTGCCGCTGGCCCTGGCCGGGCTGCTCGGCGGCCCGCCGCGCCGGGTACTGGTCGCCGAGCCGCGCCGGCTCGCGGTGCGGGCGGCGGCCCGGCGGATGGCCTGGCTGCTGGAGGAGCCGGTCGGCACCTCGGTCGGGTTCACGGTCCGCGGCGAGCGGAAGGTCGGGCCCGGCACCCGGGTCGAGGTGGTCACCACCGGCGTCCTGCTGCAGCGCCTGCAGCGCGACCCCGAACTGCCGGGCGTGGACGCGGTGGTGCTCGACGAGTGCCACGAGCGGCACCTGGACGCCGACACCGCACTCGCCTTCCTGCTGGACGTCCGGGCCGCGCTCCGTCCCGAACTGCGGCTGCTGCTGGCCTCGGCGACCGCCGACACCGCGGCCTGGGCCGAACTGCTGGGCGGCGCACCGGTGGTGGCCGCCGCGGGCGTCTCGCACCCGGTGGAGACGGTGTGGGCGCCGCCGCCGTCGGCCGTCCGCCCGCCGCACGGCACGAGGGGCGACCCGGCGCTGCTCGCGCACGTCGCGGCGACGGTCCGCCGGGCGCTGGCCGAACGGGACGGCGACGTGCTGTGCTTCCTGCCCGGCGTGGGCGAGATCGCCCGGGTGGCCGGGCAGCTGTCCCCGGACGGGGTCGAGGTGCTGCACCTGCACGGGCAGGCGCCGCAGGCCGTGCAGGACGCGGCGCTGGCCGCCGGGGAGCGGCGGCGGGTGGTGCTGGCCACCTCGGTCGCCGAGTCCTCGCTGACCGTGCCGGGCGTGCGGGTGGTGGTCGACTCCGGGCTGACCAGGGAACCGCGCACCGACCACGCCCGCGGCCTGTCCGCCCTGGTCACCGTCCGCACCTCGCTGGCCGCCGCCCGGCAGCGCGCCGGCCGCGCCGGGCGCGAGGCCCCCGGCACCGTCTACCGGTGCTGGGCCGAGGCCGAGGACGCCCGCGCCGCCCGCTTCCCCACCCCCGAGATCGCGCTCGCCGACCTCACCTCCTTCGCCCTGCAGGCCGCCTGCTGGGGCGACCCCGACGCCGCCGGCCTCACCCTGCCCGACCCGCCGCCGGCCGGGGCGATGGCCGCAGCCCGCGAGGTGCTGCGCGCCCTGGCCGCCGTCGACGGGGCGGGCCGCCCCACCGACCGCGGCCGCGCCATCGCCCGCACCGGCCTGCACCCCCGGCTGGCCCGCGCGCTGCTCGACGGCGCCCCCGCGGTCGGGCCGCGCCGCGCCGCCGAACTCGTCGCGCTGCTCTCCGAGGAGCCGCCGCGCGCCCTCGGCGACGACCTGGCCGAGATCCACCGCACCGTCCGCCGGGCCGCCGGCGACCCGTACGCCCGGCGCTGGAAGGACGAGGCCCGCCGCCTCGAACGCGCGCTGCCCGCCGGGTCCGACGGGGAGTCCGGCGGCGGGGCAGGCGGCGGGTCCGGGCCGTCCGACGCCGTCGCGGCCGGGCTGGTGGTCGGGCTGGCGTACCCGGAGCGGGTGGCGCGGGCCCGGGACGGCGGGGACGGCGCGTACCTGATGGCCTCCGGGACGGCCGCCCAACTGCCGGCCGGGACGCGGTTGCCGGCCGGCGGATGGCTGGCCGTCGCGGTCGCCGACCGGCCCGCCGGGTCGCCGTCCGCGCGGGTGCTGCGGGCGGTCGCGGTGGACGAGGCGACCGCCCGGCGGGCGGCCGGGCCGCTGCTGACCGCCCGCGAGGAGGTGCACTGGTCGGCCCGGCAGCGCGAGGTGACCTCCCGCCGGGTGGAGGCGCTGGGGGCGATCGAACTGGCCGCCGCCCCGCTCGCCGCCCCCGACCCGGCGCTGCTGCGGGCCGCGCTGCTGGACGGGCTCGAACGGGAGGGCGTCTCGGCGCTGCTGACCTGGCCGCCCGCCGCGAGCGGGCTGCGCGAACGGCTCGCCTTCCTGCACCGGACGGTCGGCGACCCGTGGCCGGACGTCGACGACGCCGCGCTGCTGGCCGCCGCCGACCGGTGGCTGGAGCCCGAACTCTCCCGGGCCCGCCGCCGCGCCGACCTCGAACGGATCGACACCGCCGCCGCCCTGCCACGCCTGCTGCCCTGGGCGAGCGGCCAGGCCGGACGGCTGGACGAGCTCGCCCCGGAGCGGATCACCGTCCCCAGCGGCAGCCGGATCCGGGTCGACTACGCGAGCGACCCCGAGCGGCCCGTCCTCGCCGTCAAGCTCCAGGAGCTGTTCGGCTGGTCCGCCGCCCCGGCCCTGGCCGGCGGCCGCGTCCCGCTCACCGTCCACCTGCTCTCCCCCGCCGGCCGCCCGGCCGCCGTCACCGGCGACCTGGCCGCCTTCTGGCGCACCGGCTACCCCGCGGTCCGCGCCGACCTCCGCGGCCGCTACCCCCGCCACCCCTGGCCCGAGGACCCCACCACGGCGGAGGCCACCCGCCGGGCCAACCCGCGCAAGTGATGGGCCGTCAGGGAGTCTGCCGGGACGGCGAGGCGTACGGGATGCCCGGGACGGCCGGGTTGGGCAGCGGCGTCGCCGTGAGGACCGGGTCGCAGGTCATCAACCGGCCCTGCGGGTCGTAGAAGCAGCCCGGACGCCGGGCGTAGGTGCCCTCCTCGCCCGGCAGCGCGGGCTTGGGGCTGACCTCGGTGCGCGGAGTGGTCTTCGCCGCCCTGGGCTTGGTGGCGGTCGGGTGCGGGGTGGCGGCCGCCGCCGGGGAGTCGTCAGCAGGGGGTCCGGTGAGGGTGGGGCTCGGCGTGGCGCTCGGGGACGGGGACACCTCGGGCGCAGCCGTCGTGGTCCCGGGGGACGGTGTCGCCGGGGCGGCCTGCGGCGCCGGGTCCGACGCCGGGTGCGGACCGGAACCCGGTACCGCTGCCCACACCGCCCCGCCGACCGCTGCGGCGGCCACCGCCGCCACGATCCCGGCCCGACGGCCCTTCCCCTGCCACGCCTTCACGGCCCCACCTCTGCGTTCGTGCCGGTCCTCGGTGCGCGAAGCCTAGTGCCGCGCGCGGGGACGGGGCCGTCAGGTCTAGTCGTCCGCGAGGGCGGCCATGTCGATGTCGTCGATCCACTCGTCCCCGTAGCGCAGCACCTGGCGGCGGACGCCCTCGACCTTGAAGCCGGCCTTCTCGTAGGCGCGTCGGCCGCGGGCGTTGAAGGCGTAGACCGAGAGCGAGACCCGGTTGAGGCCGAGGGCGCGGAGGGCGTGGTCGGTGAGCAGGCGGACGGCTTCGGTGCCCAGGCCGCGGTCGCGGCCGTCGGGGCCGATGGCGATGCGGAGGTTGCAGGCGCGGTTGGGTTCGTCCCACTCGTTGAGGACGACCTCGCCGACGCCGCGGCCGGTGGCCCGGTCGACGACGATCAGGTCGAGGCGGTCGCTCTGCTCGTTGCGGGTGGTGTACCACTCGACGACGCGGCGCTCCATCGCCTCGTCCCACTCGGGGGCGACGGGGGTGTACACGTTGGAGGTGTAGCGCAGCACGTCCGGGTCGTTGAGCATGACGCGGAGCATCGGGAGGTCCTCCTCCGGCCGCACGGGCCGCAGGAGGACCTTCTCGCCCAACAGGGTGGGCTTGTCGGAGAAGGTGGGCATCCGGCCAGTCTCGGAGGGCCGGCCGGACGCCCGCAACGCAATATCAGTGCGCCGCGGCCTCCCAGTTCGCCCCGGCGCCGACCGAGACGTCCAGCGGGGCGCGCAGCGGGTACGCGCCGGCCATCTGCTCGCGGACCAGGGCCTCGACCTGCTCGCGCTCGCCGGGGGCGACCTCCAGGACGATCTCGTCGTGCACCTGGAGCAGCATCCGGGTGGTGAGGCCGGCGGCGCGCAGGGCCTCGTCGACCCGGAGCATGGCGATCTTGACGATGTCGGCGGCGGTGCCCTGGATCGGGGCGTTGAGGGCCATCCGCTCGGCCATCTCGCGGCGCTGCCGGTTGTCGCTGGTGAGGTCGGGCAGGTAGCGGCGGCGGCCGAGCAGCGTCTCGGTGTAGCCGACGGCGCGGGCCTCCTCGACCACGTTGTGCAGGTAGTCGCGGACGCCGCCGAAGCGCTCGAAGTAGGTGTCCATCAGGCCCTGGGCCTCGGCGGGCTTGATGCCGAGCTGCTGGGAGAGGCCGTACGCGGACAGGCCGTAGGCGAGGCCGTACGACATGGCCTTGATCTTGCGGCGCATCTCGGCGTCGACGTCCGCCGGGGCGACCGAGAAGACCTGGGAGGCGACGGTGGTGTGCAGGTCCTCGCCGCTGGCGAAGGCCTCGATCAGGGCCTCGTCCTCGGAGAGGTGGGCCATGATGCGCAGTTCGATCTGCGAGTAGTCGGCGGTGAGCAGCGTCTCGTAGCCCGCGCCGACCACGAAGGCGCGGCGGATGGCGCGGCCCTCCTCGGTGCGGACCGGGATGTTCTGCAGGTTCGGGTCCTGGGAGGAGAGCCGGCCGGTGGCGGCGACCATCTGGTTGAAGGTGGTGTGGATCCGGCCCTGCGGGGAGACGGTCTTGAGCAGGCCCTCGACGGTGGTGCGGAGCTTGGCCTGGTCGCGGTGGCGGAGCAGGATCACCGGGAGCTCGTTGGTGGTCTGGGTGGCGAGCCAGGTCAGGGCGTCCGCGTCGGTGGTGTAACCGGTCTTGATCTTCTTGGTCTTCGGCAGGCCGAGGTCGCCGAACAGGACCTCCTGGAGCTGCTTGGGCGAGCCGAGGTTGAACTCGCGGCCGGCCGCGGCGTGCGCCTCCTCGACGCAGCGCTGGATCTCGACCGCGAACTGCGACTCCAGGCCCTGCAGCCACGCGCGGTCGGCGGCGATGCCGTGGCGCTCCATCCGGGCCAGGAGTTCGGCGATCGGCAGTTCCATGTCGTGGAACAGCTCGACCGCGCCGACCTGGGCGAGCCGGGTGTCGAACAGGACGGCGAGGTCGTGGACGGCGCGGGCCTGGGTCATCAGGGCCTGGGCGCCGGCCGTCGGGTCGGGCTCGTCGGAGTCGAAGCTGAGCTGGCCGGTCTCGGCCTCGGCGGCGGGGGCGAGCGAGCGGCCCAGGTACTCCTCGGCGAGGACGTCGAGGGTGAAGGCGCGGCGGCCGGGCTTCTCCAGGTAGGCGGCGAGCGCGGTGTCGGCGGTGACGCCGGCGAACTGCCAGCCCTGCTCGGCGAAGGCCCGCATGACCTGCTTGGCGATGTGCAGGGCCTTGGGGCGCTTGGGGTCGGCGAGCCAGGCGGTGAAGGCGCGGTCGTCGTCCTCGCCGAGCGCGGCCGGGTCGAACCAGGCGGCGGCGGTGCCGGTGGCGAGGGCGACCTGCTCGACCTTGCCGGTGCCCAGGGCCCAGCTGTAGTCGGCGGCGAGCGCGGTGCGCCCGGCCTCGCCGGTGTGCTCCTCCAGCCAGGCGGCGAGCGCGCCGGGGACGGTGAGCAGGTCGCCGTCGACGGCGGGGCCGGCCGGGACCTCGACGGCGGCGGCGGACTCGGCGCCGGCCGGGTCGATGCCGGCCACCCGGTCGCGGAAGTTGGGGTTGCGGAACTCGAGCGCCTCCATCAGCCGGGCGACCTCGTCCTTGTCGAACGGGGCGCGGGCCAGTTCGGCGACGCCGAGCGGGAGTTCGACGTCCCGGACGAGCTCGGTGAGGAAGCGGTTGCGCTTGACGGAGTCGAGGTGCTCGCGGAGCTTCTCGCCGACCTTGCCCTTGACCTCGTCGGCCCGGTTGACCAGTTCCTCGAAGGAGCCGAACTGGTTGACCCACTTCGCGGCGGTCTTCTCGCCGACGCCGGGGATGCCGGGCAGGTTGTCCGACGGGTCGCCGCGCAGGGCCGCGAGGTCCGGGTACTGGTCGGGGCGGACGCCGTACTTCTCGGCGACCTTCTCGGGGGTGTAGCGCGTCAGCTCGGAGACGCCCTTGGTGGGGTACAGCACGGTGACGTGCTCGTTGACGAGCTGCAGCGAATCCCGGTCGCCGGTGACGACCAGCACCTCGAAGCCCTCGGCCGCGGCGGCGGTGGCCAGGGTGGCGATGACGTCGTCGGCCTCGAAGTTCTCGGCGGTGATCCGGGGCACCCGCATGGCGTCCAGGAGTTCGCCGATCAGCGGGATCTGGCTGCGGAACTCGTCCGGCGTGGCCGAGCGGTTGGCCTTGTACTCGGGGTACTCGGCGGACCGGAAGGTCTGCCGGGAGAGATCGAAGGCGACCGCGAGGTGGGTGGGCCGCTCGTCGCGGACGGTGTTGGCCAGCATCGAGGCGAAGCCGTAGACCGCGTTGGTGTGCTGTCCGGTGGCGGTGGAGAAGTTCTCCACCGGCAGGGCGAAGAAGGCCCGGTAGGCCATCGAATGCCCGTCCAGCAGCATCAGCCGGGGCCGTTCGGCCGCACTCTTGCCCGCACCCTGTGTCGCCACGTCACGTCCCGTTCCTGCCGGTTGCTCTGCCTCCCCGATCCTATGGCCCGGCGCCGACATCCCCGGCGCGGCGCGGGGCCTCCCTACCGGCGGGTAGACAGTCGTACGATCGACGCGCAACGAAGCGAACCCCCGGAAGCAGGAGCACCATGACCGACTCGGCGCCCGTACTGAAAGTGCCCCAGGACGTGCTGGACCACTTCGCCAAGCTGGGGGTGAGCCCGAGCACCTTCTCCGGCGGGCACCTGGGCGAGAAGCTGGGCATCACCATCGTCGAGGCGTCCCCGGACCGGGTGGTGGGGACGATGCCGGTCGAGGGCAACCAGCAGCCGTACGGGCTGCTGCACGGCGGGGCGTCGGCGGCGCTGGCCGAGACGGTGGGTTCGATCGGCGCGATGCTGCACGCCGGCCCGGGCCGCTACGCGGTGGGCGTGGACCTGAACGCGACGCACCACCGGTCGGCCACCTCGGGCCTGGTGACGGGCGTGGCGACGGCGGTCTTCAAGGGCCGCACCGCGGCGACGTACGAGATCGCGGTGACGGACGACACCGGCCGCCGGATCACCTCCTGCCGGCTGACCTGCATGCTGCGCGACCTGTAGCGGCACCGCGGTCCCGCACGCGCCCCCTCGGAGTTTGGCCGGGCCCCGCCAAGGGCAACCTGGGCTGGACGAGGGGGCGCCGCCATGTCCGGAGAGCGCGAACTGCCAAGCGGACCAGGGGGGTTCCTCGGTCCGGTCGAGCCGGGCGAGGGCACCTGGACGCCGCTCGTGCTGCGCCCGGAGCCGCCGCCGGAGCGCCCGCCGCGGTTGCTGAGCAGGCGTCAGAAGTACCTGCTGGCAAGTTTCTTGCTGATCGCGGCGCTGGGGCTGACGATCGCGCACGCCGCGAACCATCCTGAGCAGGCGGCGAATTCGCCCCCGCCGCACCAGCAGGTGCCGCCCTTCCCCTCGCAGTCGACCAGGTTCCAGTACGGCGGCCCGGCCCCCCGGTACCAGGACTCCTTCGCCCTCCGGCTGACGGTGCGCAACACCGGCCCGGCCGCGGTGGACGTGCTGGGGGTGAGCCAGGGCTACCCGGGCCTGACCGTGCGGGTGTCGGGCTGGCTGCCGCAGACGGTGCCGTCCGGCGGGACGATCGAGCTGCGGGTGGGGCTGGAGGTGACGGACTGCTCGGGAGCCCCGGCGGACGCGACCCTTCCTTTCCTCGATGTAACGCTGCGTAATACGCGTGCAATGGAGACCGTGAGTCAGATCCTGGGGGACGCCTATGCCCGCGATCTCTCCGCCGCCCTGCATTCCGCCTGCGACGGTACCGATTATCGGACGCCCACGACCACCCCGTGAGCTCCGGACAAACCTGTCCGATAATCGGCGAACCCTTGCGTGACCAGGGAGTTGAGGAAGGAGGCCATCCGCTACTCGGGACGGATCCCGGAATTTCGGGCTCCACCTGGGGTTTTCGACCATGATGTGAGATCAACATCCGCCGTGGTCATAACAAGAGAATCACAGCCTCTCCCGTCCCACTGCCCGAGTCGGCAGCGGCGGTCTAGAGTCACGCCCAGTCACCGCTCCGTCCGGTTCTCGGGCCGGGCCGTCGCTACCGGCACCGCCAGCCCTGTGCGCGTGTCCTCCAGATCCAGAAGGAGACCCTCGTCGTGCGAAAGAGCTCACTTCTCGTCGTGGCCGTTGCGGTAACCGGAGCGCTCACCCTCTCCGCCTGCGGTTCGCGCGGCGGCAACTCCGGCTCCGGCTCCGGATCCGACAAGGCGAGCGGCGGGACGAAGGTCGTCATCGGCGTCGACGCGCCGATCAGCGGCAGCCTGTCGGCCCTCGGCCTGGGCATCCGCAACTCGGTCGAACTCGCCACCAAGCAGGCCAACGAGAAGAACTACGTCCCCGGCGTGACCTTCTCCATCGAGGCCAAGGACGACCAGGCCAACCCGACCACCGGCAAGCAGAACGCCACCGCCCTGGTCGACACCAAGGGCGTCGTCGGCGTGGTCGGCCCGCTCAACTCCAGCGTCTCGCAGACCATGCAGAAGGTCTTCGACGACGCCAAGCTGGCCCAGGTCTCGCCGGCCAACACCAGCCCGGAGCTGTCGCTCGGCCCGAAGTGGGGCGAGAACCAGTTCGCCCGCCAGTACAAGTCGTACTTCCGCACCGCCACCACCGACGTGGTGCAGGGCAAGTTCGCCGCCCAGTACCTGTACAACGACGCGAAGAAGACCAAGGTCTACGTCATCGACGACAAGAAGACCTACGGCGCGGGCCTGGCCGCCATCTTCCAGGCCGAGTTCAAGCAGCTCGGCGGCACCGTGGTCGGCGCCGACCACATCAACCCGGGCGACAAGGACTTCTCCGCGGTCGCCACCAAGGTCGCCTCCTCCGGCGCCGACTCGGTCTACTACGGCGGCGAGTACCCGGACGCCGGCCCGCTGAGCGACCAGATCAAGAAGGGCGGCGCCAAGGTCCCGCTGTTCGGCGGCGACGGCATCTACGACCCCGAGTTCATCAAGCTCGCCAACGGCAACGGCGAGGGCGACCTGGCCACCTCGGTCGGCGTCCCGGTCGAGGAGCTGGACACCGCCAAGGAGTTCGTCGCCAACTACGCCAAGGCCGGCTACAAGGACCCGTACGCGGCCTACGGCGGCTACTCCTACGACGCCGCCTGGTCGGTCATCGAGGCGGTCAAGGCCGCGGTCGAGCACAACGGCGGCAAGGTCCCGGACGACCTGCGCACCAAGGTGCTGGACGAGCTCGGCAAGGTGAAGTTCACCGGCGTCACCGGCCCGGTCTCCTTCGACGAGTACGGCGACACCACCAACAAGCAGCTCACCGTGTACAGCGTCCAGGGCGGCGCGTGGAAGAAGGTCAAGAGCGGTACCTACTCCGGCTGATCCGCACCGTTCCCCCCGCAAGACAGCCGTGACGGCGGAGGGCACCACAAGTGCCCTCCGCCTCCTCGTACCCCCCTATCCACGGAGGCCCGCGGTGCACGAACTGCCGCAAAACCTGGCCAACGGACTGATGCTCGGCCTGATGTACGGCCTGATCGCCATCGGCTACACGATGGTCTACGGCATCGTCCAGCTCATCAACTTCGCCCACGGCGAGATATTCATGATCGGCGGCTTCGGCGCGCTGACCGCCTACGCGGCGCTGCCGCACGGCACCTCCCTCTGGCTGGCGCTGCCGGTCATGATCCTCGGCGGTGTGCTCGCCTCCGTGCTCACCGCCGCCGCCGCCGAGCGGTTCGCCTACCGGCCGCTGCGCACGGCGCCCCGGCTGGCGCCGCTGATCACCGCGATCGGCCTGTCGATCGCGCTGCAGCAGGTGGTGTGGGCGTTCTACCCGGGCGCCAAGAAGGCGCTGTCCTTCCCGCAGTTCGAGGGCGACCCGATCGGCCTGGGCTCCTTCCACCTGCAGCGCAACGACCTGTTCCTGCTGGTCGCCGCGCCGCTGTGCATGCTGGTGCTGGCCGCCTTCGTGCGGCTGACCCGCACCGGCCGGGCGATGCAGGCCACCGCGCAGGACCCGGACACCGCGAAGCTGATGGGCATCGACACCGACCGGATCATCGTGGTGGCGTTCGCGCTCGGCGCGGCCTTCGCCGCCGTCGCGGCCGTCGCGCACGGCCTGCGGTACGGCCAGGTCGACTTCACGATGGGCTTCCTGGCCGGCCTGAAGGCGTTCACCGCGGCCGTGCTGGGCGGCATCGGCAACATCTACGGCGCGATGCTGGGCGGCCTGGTGCTGGGCGTCGCCGAGTCGCTGGCCACCGCGTACATCCAGGACGTCCCGGGCATGCACCAGCTCGGCGGCGGCGCCTGGGCCAACGTGTGGGCGTTCGTGCTGCTGATCGTGGTCCTGCTGGTGCGGCCGCAGGGCCTGCTCGGCGAGCGCGTCGCGGATCGGGTGTGAGGACGATGACGACTGCGACGACCCACGAGACCTCCCCCGTCCTGCCGCTGCCCGCCCGGCTCGGCTACGGCGCGGCGGTGCTCGGCGGCGTGCTCGCCGCCGCCTCCGCGGCCATGTCCTGGACCTGGACGCCGGACTTCCCCGGCGACCTGACGTACTACGGCTCCCCGGCCGGCCTGCAGTGGCTGGCGCTGGCCGGCGGCCTGCTGACCGCGCTGCTGGCGCTGGCCGCGGCCGGCCTGAAGGGCCTGCGCTGGCTGAGCCCCTCGGGCGGCCACAACGGCGTGCTGCTCGCCGCGCTGGGCACCATGGCAGTGTGCTGGTACGCGGTGGTGGCGATCGCCGTCGAGCTGAACGGCCTGGTCAACCTGGACCCGGGCGGCTGGCTGGCCGCGGCCGGCTCGCTGCTCGCCGTCCTCGGCGCGCTCGGCCTGCCGCTGGACCGCCGCCGCACCGTCCGCCACCCCGAGCTGCACTGGAGCCTGTACGCGGCGCTGCTGGTCTCGGTGGTGCTGCGGGTCGGCTTCGGCCAGGGCTGGGCGCTGCACGCGGTGCCGCCGGGCATCCGGCCGATCTTCACCGAGAACCTGTGGTTCTTCGTCGCGCTGCCGCTGGCCATCGCCGGGTTCCGGCTGTGGCGGCTGCTGGACGGCCTGCTGCGGATCGGCCGGATCGAGCGCCCGCTGCCCGCCGCCCGGAAGCTGCCCGCCTGGGCGGAGATCCTGGTGGTCACCGCGGTGTTCGCGGTGGGCCTGGGCGTGGTCGAGTTCGGCGTCTCCACCGAGTACGGCGAGCTGTTCGTCGGCTTCCTGCTGCTGACGGCCTTCGGCACCGCGGCGCTGCTCGCCTCGGGCGCGATCGGCCGGCTGCGCGAACTGACCGCCCGGAACCGGGCGGTGACCACCGGCGCGGCGTTCGCGGCGGCGGGCGCGTTCCCGTTCACCCAGGGCAGCGAGACGTACGTGCTGATCGGCACGAACATCCTGATCTTCGCCACGGTGGCGCTCGGCCTGAACGTGGTGGTCGGCCTGGCCGGCCTGCTGGACCTCGGCTACGTGGCCTTCCTGGGCGTCGGCGCGTACGCGGCGGCGCTGGTGTCGGGCTCGCAGTTCTCGGTGTTCAGCGGCGTGCACCTGCCGTTCCCGGTGGCGGTGCTGATCGGCGCGCTGGCGGCGCTGGTGTTCGGCGTGGTGATCGGCGCGCCGACGCTGCGGCTGCGCGGCGACTACCTGGCGATCGTGACGCTGGGCTTCGGCGAGATCTTCCGGATCGCCATGAACAACCTGGACGGCCGCTCCGGCCCGAGCCTGACCAACGGCCCGAACGGCATCGCGGCGATCCCGGACGTCAACCTGTTCGGCTTCGACTTCGGTTCGGCGCACGACTTCGCGGGCCTGCACCTGGGCAAGAACGGCAACTACCTGCTGCTGATGCTGGTGGCCACCGCGATCGTGGTGACGGTGTTCGGCCGGGTCGCCAACTCCCGGATCGGCCGGGCCTGGGTGGCGATCCGCGAGGACGAGACGGCGGCCGAGGCGATGGGCATCAACGGCTTCCGGGTGAAGCTGATCGCCTTCGCGCTGGGCGCGACGCTGGCCGGCCTGGCCGGCGCGGTGCAGGCGCACGTGTCGGGCGCGATCTCGCCCGACCAGTACCTGTTCAGCAGCCCGACGCCGCCGAACTCGGCGTTCCTGCTGGCCGCGGTGATCCTCGGCGGCATGGGCACCATCAGCGGCCCGCTGGTGGGCGCGGCGCTGCTGTTCCTGATCCCGGCGAAGCTGGAGTTCCTGCAGTCCTACCAGCTGCTGGCGTTCGGCGTGGCGCTGATCCTGCTGATGCGCTTCCGCCCGGAGGGCCTGATCGCCGGCCGGCGGCAGCAGCTGGAGTTCCACGAGGCGCAGCTGCCCGCGCAGGCCGCCCCGACCGACGACGTACCGACCAAGGCAGGGGCGTGAGCGCCGTGACCACCGACACCGCCCCCGCCGCCGCGGCGCCCGCGCCGTCCGCCGAGACCGTGCTGGAGGCCTCCGGCGTGGTGATGCGCTTCGGCGGCCTCACCGCGGTCAACAACGTGGACCTGACGGTCCGCCAGGGTGAGATCGTCGGTCTGATCGGCCCGAACGGGGCCGGGAAGACCACCTTCTTCAACTGCCTGACGGGGCTGTACGTCCCGACCGAGGGCACCGTGACGTACAAGGGCCGGGTGCTGCCGCCGAAGCCGCACCTGGTGACCCAGGCCGGGATCGCCCGGACCTTCCAGAACATCCGGCTGTTCGCCAACATGACGGCGCTGGAGAACGTCCTGGTGGGCCGGCACACCCGCACCAAGGAGGGGCTGTTCTCGGCGATCCTGCGCGGCCCGGGCTACCGGCGGGCCGAGCGGGAGGGCCGGGAGCGGGCCCGGGAGCTGCTGGAGTTCTGCGGGCTCGGCGCGAAGGCCGACCACCTGGCCCGGAACCTGCCCTACGGCGAGCAGCGCAAGCTGGAGATCGCCCGGGCGCTGGCGTCCGAGCCGGGCCTGCTGCTGCTGGACGAGCCGACCGCGGGCATGAACCCGCAGGAGACCCGGGCCGCCGAGGAACTGGTGTTCGCCATCCGGGACCTGGGCATCGCGGTGCTGGTGATCGAGCACGACATGAAGTTCATCTTCAACCTGTGCGACCGGACCGCCGTGCTGGTGCAGGGCCAGAAGATCGTCGAGGGCGACCGGGAGACCGTGCAGAACGACGAACGGGTCGTCACCGCCTACCTGGGCGCCCCGCTCGAAGGAACCACCGCAGCTCAGGAGGACGGCCAGTGACCGCTCTGCTGGAGGTCGAGGACCTCCGTGTCGCCTACGGCAAGATCGAGGCCGTCAAGGGCATCTCGTTCACCGTCGAGCAGGGCGAGGTCACCACCCTGATCGGCACCAACGGCGCCGGCAAGACCACCACCCTGCGCACCCTGTCCGGGCTGCTGCGGCCGACCGCGGGCAAGGTCCTGTTCGAGGGGCAGGCGATCGACACGGTGCCCGCGCACCGGATCGTCGCGCTGGGCCTGGCCCACTCCCCCGAGGGCCGGCACATCTTCCCGCGGATGACCATCGAGGAGAACCTGCTGCTCGGCGCGTTCCTGCGGCGCGACGCGGCGGGCATCGCCGAGGACGTGGAGCGGGCCTGCACGCTGTTCCCGATCCTGGCCGAGCGCCGCAAGCAGGCCGCCGGCACCCTGTCGGGCGGCGAGCAGCAGATGCTGGCGATGGGGCGGGCGCTGATGTCCCGGCCCAAGCTGCTGATGCTGGACGAGCCGTCGATGGGCCTGTCGCCGCTGATGATGCAGAAGATCATGGCGACCATCGTGGAGCTGAAGGCCGCGGGCACCACCATCCTGCTGGTGGAGCAGAACGCGCAGGCCGCGCTCTCGCTCTCGGACCGGGCGTACGTGATGACCACCGGGAAGATCACGCTGTCCGGCACCGGCGCGGAGCTGCTGCACGACGAGTCGGTGCGCCGCCAGTACCTGGGCGAGGACTGACCGCCCGTCGGGCGCGGGAGCGCCCCCGTCCGGACCGGTGTCCGGGCGGGGGCGCTCCTTCGCGTGCGGGGCCGGCTCAGCCCTCGGCGGTGTCGGCCTTCTTGCGGTCCTGGGCGGCGCCCTCCTCGATCACGGCCTCGGCGACGGCGGCCATGGTCATCCGGCGGTCCATCGAGGTCTTCTGGATCCAGCGGAACGCGGCGGGCTCGTTCAGGCCGAACTTGGTCTGCAGCACGCTCTTGGCGCGGTCGACCAGCTTGCGGGTCTCCAGCCGCTGCGAGAGGTCCGCGATCTCCTGCTCCAGGGTGCGCATCTCGGTGTAGCGGGAGACCGCCATCTCGATCGCGGGCACCAGGTCGCTCTTGCTGAACGGCTTGACGATGTAGGCCATCGCACCGGCGTCCCGGGCCCGGTCGACCAGCTCGCGCTGGGAGAACGCGGTGAGCATCAGCACCGGGGCGAGGTGCTGCTCGTGGATCCGCTCGGCGGCCGAGAGGCCGTCCAGGACGGGCATCTTCACGTCCAGGATGGCCAGGTCGGGCTTGAGCTCCTCGACCAGTTTGACCGCCGTCTCGCCGTCACCGGCCTCACCGACGACGGTGTAGCCCTCCTCCTCCAGCATCTCCTTGAGGTCGAGGCGGATCAGTGCCTCGTCCTCGGCGATGACGATTCGGGTGATCTGGGGCGAGTCGGTGTCAAGCGGCTGGGCCTGCTCGTCGGCGGTGCTCACGGGGCTCCTCGGTCCGGCGGGGTGCTGCATGCATGAGCCTACCCAGCTGCAACCGGGAGCGCGCACAGGGTATCCTTCTGCCACCCACCCCTGCCGGGTTGGTGGAACGGCATACACGGATGTCTCAAACACATCTGCCCGAGAGGGCTTGCGGGTTCGAATCCCGCACCCGGCACTCACGATTACTTTCCACTCGAAGGGCAGGACTGCCCACGGCTCACCTCTTGGGGTGAAGTCCGGCGAGTCAGCCCCTCGCGGGTCCACTACCGGCGAAGCTGCCGCCATGGTTGAACGATCGATCCGGGACCAGGCGACCCACCTGCTGCGACAGGGGGTCTCGAACGCCGACGTCGCCCGGAGGCTGTGCGTGCCGAGCGGCACGGTCGCGTGGTGGAAACACCGCGACCTCGCCGGACGGGGCATGCTCCCCGGCCGGAAGCGGTCGACCTGCCCTCACTGTTTCGGCGATCCCCTCGACGGCCCCGCCTACTGCTACCTCCTCGGCCTCTACCTCGGGGACGGCCACATCACGCACCCCGCGCAGCACCGCAGCCCGGCTCTCTCGATCACCTGCGACGACAAGTGGCCCGGGGTGACGGACTCCGTCGAGCGGACCATGCGCGTGGTGCTGCCCCACAACCGACCCTGCCGGGTTCGCCGTACCGGCTGCCACGACGTCAAGGTCTACTCGACCCACCTGGTCTGTCACTTCCCCCAGCACGGTCCCGGGAAGAAGCACGAACGCCCCATCGTCCTCGAGCCCTGGCAGCGGGAGTTGACCGACCGCCACCCCTGGGAGCTGCTGCGCGGGCTGATCCACTCCGACGGCTGCCGGATCACCAACCGGGCGACCCGGACGGTACGCGGCGAGGTCCGGCACCATGCGTACCCGCGGTACCTCTTCACCAACACCTCGCCCGACATCGTGCGGCTGTTCACCGACGCCCTTGATGCCGTCGGCGTGCCGTGGAGGTCGAACCGGCGGGCGTCCGGAGCGGTGAACGTCTCGATCGCCCGCCGGGCTGCCGTGGAACTACTGGACGCGCACGTCGGCCCGAAGGACTGACGGTGCGGGCCACGGTCCTGACCGTCTCGACCGGGTACGTGCCGACCGAGGCCGCGCCGCCTCGGAGCCGTCGCGCTGCCCGACGCCCTCACCGCGCCACCAGCGTGAGCACCGTCGGCTCGTCCGGCTGCTGCGCGTCCGCGGCCTCCAGGGTGTATGTGCCGGCGGTGTCGCCGTAGAAGTCGAACCAGGCCGCCAGGCTGACGGTGTCCGGCCGGCCCGGGTGGGCGGTGGCGTCGACCGGGGTGCTCGGGGCGAGCCGGCGGCCGTCCGGGAGCGTCAGGTGCAGCACCAACTGCTCGGGGGTGGTGCCGGCCGGGGCCTCGAACAGGACCTCCACGCTGTGCTGACCGGGCTTCAGGGCGCGCAGCGAGCGGGGCACGAAGGGCGTGGTGCCGAGCGGCACGGCCCGGGCCGGCACCGGGTTGCCGGTGCAGTCCTCGCGCAGCCGGGCCGAGGACAGCACCAGCCGGTAGCGGCCGGCGCGCACGGTGTCGGCGGAGGGGTGCAGCACGGTCGGCCGGAGGTCCACCGGGTCCTGCCCGGAGCGGGCCCCGATCGGGAGCACCGCGCGGGCGGCCCCGGGGGCGGCCAGCACCAGGGCGAGCCGGTTCGGGTCGAGCAGCTGCCCGGGCGGGCCGACGTCCTGCACGGTGACGGTCAGCGAGGCCCGGCCGAACGGCGGCGGCTGGACCTCCAGCGGGCCGCTGACCGCGACGCCCTCCTGCTCCAGCGCCACCCGGGGCAGCGCGGAGGCGGCGGGCACCGGCGACTCGACCACGACGCCCAGGACCAGTTCGACCTCGGTGCGGCCGTCGGGCTGCGCGGTCGCGGTCACCCCGGTGAGCCGGTAGGAGCTGCCGCCCCACCACGCCGTCCGGTCCACCGCCACGCTCCGGGCCACCGGCCGCACCGGGCTCGCGGAGGCCACCGCCTGCAGGGTGTCCGCGCCGTAGGGGGTGCAGCCGGCGGTGAGCACGGCCGCGGCGCAGAGCGCAGCGGTGCGGCGGCGTATCAAGCGGTTCCAACCCCCCGTTCGCGGCGCGGGCCCGACCCCGGGGGCCCGCCCGAGGCATGCTACCCACAGCGGTGGCGGTGGTGCGGCGGGTGACTGACGGGACGTCACGCGACGGCCGGGGCCGCCCCGTCCGGAGCGGACGGAACGGCCCCGGCCGCAGGGTCAGTTGGCCGGTTCGCCGACGTGGTGCACCCGCACCAGGTTGGTCGATCCGGCCAGGCCGGGCGGGGAGCCGGCCGTGATGATCACGACGTCGCCGGGCTTGCAGCGGCCCAGGCTCAGCAGCGCGGAGTCGACCTGGGCGACCAGTTCGTCGGTGGTGGTGACGAACGGGCCGAGGAAGGTCTCCACGCCCCAGGTGAGCGCCAACTGGCTGCGCACGGCGGGCTCGCAGGTGAACGCCAGGACCGGGATCGGCGAGCGGTAGCGGGTCAGCCGGCGGGCGGTGTCGCCGCTCCGGGTGAACGCGATCAGGTACTTGGCGTCCAGGAAGTCGCCGATCTCGGCGGCCGCCCGGGCCACCGCGCCGCCCTGGGTGCGGGGCTTACTGCTGGGGGTGAGCTCGGGCAGGCCGGCCGCGAGGACGTCCTGCTCGGCGGCCTCGACGATCCGGGCCATCGTCTTGACCGTCTCGACCGGGTACTTGCCGACCGAGGTCTCGCCGGAGAGCATCACCGCGTCGGTGCCGTCCAGCACCGCGTTGGCCACGTCGGACGCCTCGGCGCGGGTCGGCCGGGAGGCGTTGATCATCGAGTCCAGCATCTGGGTGGCGACGATCACCGGCTTGGCGTTGCGCTTGGCCAGCTTGACCGCGCGCTTCTGGACGATCGGCACCTGCTCCAGCGGGAGTTCGACGCCCAGGTCGCCGCGGGCCACCATGATGCCGTCGAAGGCGTCCACGATGGACTCGAGGTTCTCCACCGCCTGCGGCTTCTCGATCTTGGCGATGACCGGGATCCGGCGGCCCTCCTCGGCCATGATCCGGTGCACCGCCTCGACGTCCTTCCCGCTGCGCACGAACGACAGCGCGATGACGTCGGCCCCGGTCCGCAGGGCCCAGCGCAGGTCTTCGACGTCCTTGTCGGAGAGCGCGGGCACCGAGACGGCGACACCGGGGAGGTTGAGGCCCTTGTGGTCGGAGACCAGTCCGCCCTCGATCACGATGCAGTGCACCCGGGGGCCCTCGACGTGGGTGACCTCCAGGCAGACCCGGCCGTCGTCGACCAGGATCCGCTCGCCGCGCGAGACGTCCGCGGCCAGGCCCTTGTACGTGGTGCCGCAGATCTCCCGGTCCCCGGGGACGTCGTCGACGGTGATGGTGAACTCGTCCCCGCGCTCCAGCAGGACCGGCCCGTCGGCGAAGGTGGCGAGGCGGATCTTCGGGCCCTGGAGGTCGGCCAGCACCCCGACGCTGCGGCCCGACTCGTCCGAGGCCTTGCGGACCCGGTGGTAACGCTCCTCGTGCTCCGCGTGGGAGCCGTGGCTGAGGTTCAGTCGGGCGATGTCCATGCCGGCGTCGACCAGGGCCTTGATCTGGTCGTACGAGTCCGCGGCAGGCCCGAGAGTACAAACGATTTTTGCTCGGCGCATACAGCAGAGCCTAGGCATTACCGGGTCGTAACAGCGCGGTTCCGGCCAGTCCTCCCATGGCAGTTGGCAAAAGATTTGGTGAACGGACCTGCACCGCGCGGGCGGTGGCGCGCGGAGTGAGGGCCCGCCGCCCGGGTTGACGCACGGCAGTTCGCCCGGCGGGCGCCGTGCGGGCGTCCGGCGGCCCCGGGACGGGCCTGTCGCGGGCGGGCGCGCCACCCGGGGGTCACCCGGATCTCACCTGTTGGATGGCGAATGGGTCTGGCCTCGGGGGCCGGAAACCGGCAGACTGCCAGTCGCGTTTTCTACGCGCGTCACCACGGGTGGCGGGGTGTCACCTGCCCCGCCCCGGACGCCGGCTGACCGCCCGTACCGCCCGACTTGGAGTCCTCGATGTCCCTCAACCGCCGTGACTTCGTCACCCGCTCCGCCGCCACCGCGGCCGGTGCCGCCCTGGTCGGCGGCCTGTCCGCCGCCGCGGCCACCCCCGCCGCCGCCGCGGACCACGACCGGGACGAGTCCCACGGCAGGGGCCCCGTCCCGTTCAAGGGCGCCTTCACCGTGATGGGCACCACCGACCTGCACGGCCACGTCCTCAACTGGGAGTACTTCACCGACTCCGAGTACGACGACAACGCCCACAACGACGTCGGCCTCGCCAAGATCTCCACCCTGGTCGAGCAGGTCCGGCAGGAGAAGGGCCGCGGCCGCACCCTGCTGATCGACGCCGGCGACACCATCCAGGGCACCCAGCTCTCCTACTACTTCGCCCGGATCGAGCCGATCACCGGCAAGAAGGCCCCGCGCCACCCGATGGCCACCGCCATGAACGCCATCGGCTACGACGCCGCCGCGCTCGGCAACCACGAGTTCAACTACGGCATCCCGCTGCTGCGCGCCTACCAGGACCAGCTGGAGTTCCCGCTGCTCGGCGCCAACGCGGTCGACCCCAAGAGCGAGAAGCCCGCCTTCCCGCCGTACGTCATCCGCGAGCTGCACCTCGGCCACGGCCGCCCCGTCCGGGTCGGCATCCTCGGCCTGACCAACCCCGGCATCGCCATCTGGGACAAGGCCAACGTGCAGGGCAAGCTGGCCTTCCCGGGCATCCCCGAGATCGCCGCCAAGTGGGTCCCCAAGGTCCGCGCGGCCGGCGCCGACGTGGTCGTGATCACCGCCCACACCGGCGTGGACGGCGCCTCCTCCTGGGGCGACCAGCTGCCCTTCTCGGAGAACGCGGGCGCCGAGATCGCCGCGACCGTCCCCGGCGTGGACGCCATCCTGGTCGGCCACGCCCACAAGGAGATCCCGCAGCGGATCGTGGTCAACCAGCAGACCGGCAAGAACGTCGTGCTCTCCGAGCCCGCGCTCTGGGGCGAGCGGCTGACCTGCTTCGACTTCGAGGTCGAGTTCTCCCGCGGCCACTGGACCGTCACCGGCGTCAGCGCCCGGCTGCTGAACTCCAACACCGTCACCGAGGACCCGAAGATCGTCAAGCTGGTCAAGGACCAGCACCAGAAGGTCGTCGCCTACGTCAACCAGGTCATCGGCACCTGCAAGGAGAGCCTCTCCATCGCCGAGTCCCGGTTCCGGGACACCCCGATCATCGACCTGATCGGCCGGGTCCAGGCCGACGCCGTCCGCGCCGCGCTGGCCGGCGGCCAGTACGCCGCGCTGCCGGTGCTCGCCCAGGCCGCGCCGTTCAACCGCACCGCGGTCATCCCGGCCGGCGAGGTCAAGCTGCGCGACGCGGCCGGCCTGTACATCTACGAGAACACCCTGGAAGCCCGGATCCTGACCGGCGCCCAGCTCAAGGACTACCTGGAGTACTCCGCCAAGTACTACGCCCAGGTCGCCCCCGGCGCGCCGATCGACCGGGACACCCTGACCAACCAGGCCAACAACACCCCCGACTACAACTACGACTCGCTCTACGGCCTGTCCTACGACATCGACATCGCGCAGCCGGTCGGCAGCCGCATCGTCAACCTGTCGTACCAGGGCGCGGCGGTCGACCCGGCCGCGCAGTTCGTCCTCGCCGTCAACAACTACCGCGCCAACGGCGGCGGCAACTTCCCGCACGTCGCGGCCGCCCAGCAGGTGTGGGCCAACTCCGACGAGATCCGCAACACGATGATCGCCTGGGTCAAGGCCAAGGGCGTCATCGACCCGGCCGACTTCTCCGGCGGCGCCAACGGCGGCTGGCGCCTGGTCCGGGCCGGCGTCCCGGTCTTCTGACCCCGACTTCCGACCCCGACCGGCGACAGCCGCCGCCGAGCTCGATCGGACGGCCGCGCGGGCACGACCCCTGGAGATCACTCCGGGCGGTCGTGCCCGCGCTGCTGCTGCGGGCCGGTCCGGCTGCCCGACGCCGACCACCCGCTGCCGCTCCGAGCCCCCGGAACCGAACCGCCGGGAGGACCGTCCGACTCACGACCCGCACAGGGGCGTTGAGGGGATCGCGAGATGCGTGGACGAGTCGCGACGGCGGCGATGGCGCTGCTGCTGCTGGTGGGCGGGTGTGCGAGCGAACCCGGCCCGCAGAGCACGGCGGTCGGGCCGAGCCCGGTCACGGCCGGGCCGAGCCTGGTCACGGCCGGGCCGGAGGTGCGCGCCGCGACCGGGGACGCGGCGCGGCGGGCGGCCGAGGTGACGGCGGCCTGGCCCGGGTCGGCCGCCCAACAGGCTTGGGAGCACGGTTACTTCCCGGTCGAGGACACCACCGAGTGGATGCCGGCGGGGGCGTTCCGCAGTGGCGCGGACAAGGCCGCCTACCTCTCCGGGCATCTCGACCTGGGAACCACGCTGCCGGTGTCCGTCTCCGGCACCGCCGAGGTGCGGTTCGCGGACGGCTCCCGGCTGACCCTGCCGCAGCGCTCCGCGAAGGAGGTCTTCGCCCGGCTGACCGCCCGGAGCGACGTCTGCGCCACCCACTGCGACAGCCGGCTGACCGTCACCGCCGTCCGGCCCGGCACCACCACCGTGGCCACCTCCCGCGGGCAAGCCACCGTCCCGGTCTGGGAGTTCACCCTCTCCGGCTACGACCGGCCGTTCCGCTACCCCGCCGTCCTCTCCCAGGCCCCGGCCGCCGGCCCCACCGCGAACACCTTCGACGGCTCCTCCACCGTGCTCGACTCGGTCTCCGCCGACGGCCTGGTCGTCACCGCCGTGGTCTCGTACGGCAGTTGCGACACCGTCCGCCCCGGCGAGGTCCACGAGACCGACCTGGCGGTCGTCCTGATCGGCCGCGTCGACCGCGCTCCCGCCCGGGCCTGCGACGCCGCCGCGCGCTCCACGCCGGTCGAGTTCCGCCTCTCCCGCCCGCTCGGCGCCCGCACCGTCCTGGGCCTCGCCGACGGCCGGCCCCAGCTCCCCCTCGGCCGCCTCGGCCGCCTCGGCCACCTCGGCTGACGCCGGCGGCCGGGCCGCCGCCCCCTCCCCGGCGGGCGCCGGAAATGTCTCGGAGCGGATGTGCCCACTGCTTCGAACAGCGACTCACCGGCGAGGGCCGGAAACCAATCACCGGCGATCAGGAAACGGCCCAGCCGATTCTCCACCGACCCACCGTCGGCGATTTTCATGGGCCACCGAATCGGGCCGCCAGCTCGGGCCGGTGAGCTTTCCCGGGTGATTCTCCGGGAGATTTCCCGGGAGATCTAACGGAGATTTCCTTCCGTATTCCGTTCCGGACCGGGACCGCCCCGGCCCGCCGGTCGGCGGCCCGACCGGCACCCGGGCCGCGCCGCGTACACGCGAGCTGTCAAGTCGCCCCCGGGCGGGTGTCCCGGCCCGTGCGGGCCGGAACGCCGACCGGCGGGCCGGGGCGGGCGAGCTTGTGCCCGATGTCGGCAGTTCCCGCAAGATATCCCGACATACAGGCAAGTTGATGGTTCGTCAGACATGCGCGGAACCTCTTCCGGCGGGTCTCGACCAGCCGCGCCGGAAGCCCGGCCCAACCGGAATGTGGTCTACTCCAATCCTTGACAGCGCTCACGCGGGTGCCCCAGGATGATCGTCAGCCGCCGCTGGTTCAGGGCGCGGAACAGGTGATTCATCCACTTCGTAGGCCGTTCACGGGGGACAGGCTGCCGGAGCTTGCAATGGCGCAGGCGGCACAGTCGGATCGAAGTCCTTGCACATTTCCCCGTGTCCGCCGCATGCCATCTGCTGAACAGGCCGGGGCTTTCGCCTGCCCTCTCGCATGCCTGGTCGGCAGTGCCACCAGACGGGATGAGGTTTCGTCAGACGTGCAAAGCAATGCAGAAACGAAATCCGCACGACCGGTTCACGCACGGCGGATCGCCCGGAGAGCCGAGCACGCGCCACCGGACTTCGAGACCGACATGTGGGCCCGGATGGCCCTGCCGGCGGCACCGTCCTTAGCGCCCGCCGAACCGCCCTCGGCCGCGGGTCTGAAACTCGCGCTGTCCCTCCTGGAGGAGGGCGTGCTGACCAGCCGGGGCGCGCGTTCTCGCGGGTCGCACGGGGCGCGGGCGGTACCGTCCGCCGGGGCCGTGTACCCGTACGAGTTCGCCGTCCTCACGATGGAGAACGGCCGGCCGACCGCCTTCCTGGTCGACTCCGACCGCCGCACCTGCACCCGGCTGGCCGCCGGGGACGTCGCCGGAGCGCTGCGTGCCTCGACGCTGGAGATCCCCGCGGACGGCGGCGCGGTGATCGTGGCCCTCACCCGCCCCTGGTTGTCGATGCGCAAGTACGGCGACCGCGGCTACCTGTACACCCAGCTCGATGCCGGGCACGCCGCCGGGAACCTGCTGCTGGCCACCACCGGCCGGCGCGCGCCGGGCACGCTGCGGCTGCGCTTCCCCCGCTCGCCCCTGTCGGACCTGCTGGAGGCCCGCGAGAACTGCCGGGAGGTGCACTCCGCCCTCCTGGTCCCGGCGGCCGAGGCCGACGACGCCTGGGCCCGCTGGACCGTGCACGACGAGGCCGACCGGGAGCGGCGCGAGCCGGCCTGGCGGTCCTGGCTGGAGGAGACCTGCTGGGACTCCCTCTCCGCACGGGCGGAGCACCCCGGGAGCACCCGTGCGCCGGACGCCCCCGCGCCCCTCGCGCAGCTGCCCGACAGCGGCCGGCCGACCGGCGCGCAGGACGGCCTGGGCGATCCGTCCGACTGGCCGGAACTGCTCGCCGCGCGGGCCTCCAGCAAGGCGTTCGCTCCCGGCACCGTCCCCGCGGCCGACGTCTGGCGGGCCGTCTCGGCCCTGTCCACGCCGGTGCGGACGGACCTGCCGGCCGACTCCCCGATGGGCGCCACCCTGGTCCTGCGGTCGGCGGAGGAACCCGAGCACAACGCCGTCCACCTGCTGACCGGCGAGGGTGCCCGGCGACCCGGCCGGCTGCCGTCCACCGACGAGGTGGTCCGCGCCTGCATGCAGCAGCGCAGCCTGGCCGACAGCGCAGCCGTCGTCCTGCTGCACGCGCCGCGAACCGCGCTCAGCGGCACCGCCGCCGAGGCGGCCGCCGGCAGCGAGGACCTGCGCGAACTCGCCTTCCGCTGCGGCGCCCTGGGGCAGTTGCTGTACCTGGGGGCGACTCGCGCCGGGATCGGTGTGACCGGCGTCGGCGGCTTCGACGCGGCGCTCTGGCACTCGCTGGCCGGGCTGCCGGACAGCGACGAGATCCTCTACGTCCTGCTGCTCGGGCGTCCGGACGACTCCGGCATCAAGTTCGACCGGCTCGCCACCGCCCACGCCCAGAACGAGCGGTGAGGCCGCGATGAACGCCGTCCTTCCCGGCGCCTTCGCGGACGCCCTCGCCCGGCACGGCGACCGTGTCGCGGTCACCGACGCCGACAGCTCGCTCAGCTACGCCGAACTGGCCGACCGGGCCCGGGCCGCCGCCGCCCGGCTGGCCCCGCACGGCGCGGCCGGCGAGCGACTGCGGATCGGCTTCTACGCCGCCAACTCCACCGACTACGTGGTGGGTTACCTGGCTGCCCTGTTCGCCGGCGCGGTTCCCTTCCTGGCCGACTCGGCCTTCGGACCGTTCGAGCTGGCCCGGATCGCCGAGGACTGCGGACTCGACCTGCTGGTCCACGCACCGGATGCCGACGTCGAGCAGGTCACCGAACAGGTCACCGAACAGGTCACCGAACAGGTCACCGGCGCGGTCGGGTTCGCGGGGGGCGGGTTCGGCGGCCTCACGGTCAGCCGGGTGCGCCGCTTCGACACCCCCGCCCCACCGCTGCTGCCCGACACCGAGGTCTGCCGCTTCACCTCCGGCTCCACCGGCCGGCCCAACTGCATCGAGTTCTCCGGCGCGGCCGTGCTGGCGGCGGCCCGCAACTGGGTCGCGGGAACCGGGCTCTCGGCCGAGGACCGGATCGCCTGCCTGGCCGCGCTCTCCAACGGCCTGGCCTTCAACACCTCCTTGCTCGCCGCCTTCCTGCCCGGTGCCTCGCTGCACCTGTCGCGCGGCCTGCCGACCGCCTCCCGGATCGTGCGGCTGCTGGAGAGCACCGGGGCCACCCGGCTGGTGGCCTTCCCGGCGCTGTACGAGTCGATCGTGCGGCGCTCCTCCACCGGGGGCTTCGCCGGCGTCCGCGCCGCGATCTCCTCGGGAGCCCCGCTGCGCGACGGCGTCCGTGCGGAGTTCACCCGGCTCACCGGCGTGCCGATCCACAACTACTACGGCGTGGCCGAGGCAGGGCCCCTGACCTTCGCCGCCGACGGCACCGGCACCGGGCTCGGCACCCCGCTGCCCGGTGTGGAGGTGATCGCGGACGAGGAGGGGCTCCGGGTCCGGAGCGAGTCGATGGGCTCCCGCTACCTCAACGCCCCCGGGGTCTTCGAAGCGCGGGTCGACGACGAGGGCCGCTACCGCACCGGCGACCAGGGCCACCTGCTCGACGGCGTGCTCCACCTCACCGGCCGCACCGGGCGGATGGTCAACGTGGGCGGACGCAAGATCGACCCGATCGAGATCGCCGAGGTGCTGCGGAAGGCCGCCGGAGTGCTCGACGTCGTCGCCTTCGAGGCCGAGGGCCGGCACGGCGACCCGGTCCTGGCCGCCGTCCTGGCCGTCGAGGCCGGTCCCACCGTGCAGTCCCTGCGCGCCCACTGCGCGGCGCTGCTGCCCTCCTTCAAGGTGCCCTCGGTCTTCCACCTGGTGGACCGGATACCGGTGAACTCGATCGGCAAGCCGTCGGTCGAGCGCCTGCGGCGGCTGCTCGCCGAAGCCCGGAACAACTGACCCCCTCCCCAGCCCAGGAGCCCACCATGGACAACAGCTCTCTCCGTACCAAGATCCTCGACCTCGCGGTCGCGGCCGGCGACGGCAGCTTCACCGCCGGCGAACTCGCCGAGGCCGGTTACTCGTTGAGCGCGGTCAGCTTCTCCTCGCTCTCCTACATGCGCCTGATCGACAGCATCGAGAACGTCCTCGGCGTCTACCTGGACCCGGAGGTCGGCGCCGAGCACTACGAGACCATCGACAGCGTCGCGGCCCTGGTGGTCGCCAGCGGTGTCGGCGCCGATGCCTGACGAGGTGCCCGCGGCCGGCGGCCCCGCCCTGGGCGTCGTCGGTCGCGGGCGGCTCGGCTCGGCCCTGCTGGCGGCCTGCCGGGCCGACGGCACGCGGGTGTCGCTGACCGCCTCCCGCCGCGACGGCTGGCAGGCCGACGCCGTGCCCGACGTCCTGGTCGACGCGAGCGCGCCCGGCGCGCACCCGGACGTCCTCGCGTACTGCACGGCGTACCGGGTGCCGCTGGTCGCCTGCGTCTCCAACCTGACGGACGCCCAGTGGACGTCCCTGGAGGAGCTGGCGGCGGTGGTGCCGGTGGTGCGCGCCACCAACCTGTCCTTCGCCCACTACGTCCAGCTGCGCATCGCCGAGTTCACCGCCGCCCTCACCCGGGGCCCGCTCGGCCCGACCACCACCACCGTCCGGGAGAGGCACCCGATCGGAAAGGCGCACCGGCCGAGCGCCACCGCGCTGGTCCTGGCGCAGACCTGGGCCGGGGCGAGCGGCCGGACGGTGGCCGACATCGCCGACGAACGCGCCGGACTTCCCGTCAGCGAACACGAGTTGACCCACACCTGGGACAGCGAGTCGCTGCACGTGCGCCACCACGTCGGCAGTTGGGCGGTACCGGCCCGGGGCGCGCTGACCGCCGCCGGCTGGGCCCGCACCGCCGCGCCCGGCCTGGTCACCATGCGGACCGTCTACGACGACCTGACAGCAAGGAGCACGCCATGACCACCGCAGAGGGGCGGCCGCTCAGCCCCGCCGAACGCCGGCTCGTCCTCCAGGTCGCGGTCGGTGCCCGGATGCTCTCCCTCGACGGGCACGACGACTTCAACCAGGGCCAGATCTCGGCCCGGATACCCGGCCGCGACGAGTTCTTCATCAAGGGCGCCCTGGTCGGCTTCGACGAGGCCGCCCCCGCCGACGTGGTCCGCTGCTCGGTCGACCACACGCTGCCCGCCCCGCCGCTGGCACCCCCGGAGCTGCCGCTGCACCAGGCGATCTACCGGGCGCGTCCGGACGTCAACGGCATCGTGCACAGCCACGCGCCGTACACCCTGCTGTTCGGGGCCACCGACCTGCCGATGCGCCCGATCTCCCACGACGGCGCGTACTTCCGGGACCGGATCGGCCTGTTCACCGAGACCAGCAACACGGTCCTGGACATCGGGACCGGTGACGCCATCGCCAAGGACCTCGGGGACCACCCGGCCGTCCTGCTGCGCAACCACGGCGGGGTGATCGTCGGCAAGAGCGTGCGGCACGCCGCCGTCTTCGCGCAGGTGCTGGAGCGCGCCTGCCGGCTCCAGCTGACCGCCGAGGGCACCGGCGTCCCGTACGTCTGGTCCACCGAGCAGGACGTGGCCGCCAAGCAGGACTTCATCTACGCCGACCTCTCCGTCCGCTCGTACTGGGACTACGCCGTCCGCCGGGTCGGCCGGCACTGGCCCGAGACCGTCGACTGGACCCGCGGCTGACCTTCGTCCCCCCGCCTCGGACGGCTCCCGGAGCGGTCCGGGCCCGTCCCTCCCCGCCCACGCACCCACGCACCCACGCACCCACGCACAGAGCCGGAGCGCCATGCCGACCTTGACCACCGCCGACCCGCCGCGCCACGACCGTGCCCGGGTGCAGCGACGGACCGTCCGGACCCTCGTGGTCGCCGAGGTGATCAGCGGCAGCGGCATCGCCACGGGTTTCGCCGTCACCAGCCTGCTGGCCGAGGAACTCGGCGGGAGCGCCAGCGTCGCCGGCCTGTCGCAGACCGCGGCGACGCTCGGCGGCGCGGCCGCGGTGGGGGCGATCGCGGCGATCACCCACGTCCGGGGGCGGCGCCCCGGGCTGGCCACCGGGTACCTGGCCGCCGCGGTGGGCGCGGTGGCCTGCGTGGTGGCCGCGGTGGTGCACAGCTTCCCGCTGTTCCTGCTCGGCATGGTGTTCTACGGGGCCGCCGGGGCCACCGGCCTGCAGGCCCGGTTCGCCGCCGCCGACCTGGCCGAGCCGCAGCGCCGGGGCCGGGCCATGTCCCTGGTGCTCACCACCACCGTGGTCGGCGCCGTGATCGGGCCCAATCTCACCGGGCCCGGTGCCGCGATCGCCGAACGCCTGGGCCTGCCGCCGCTGTCCGGCACCTACCTGTTCGCGGTCGTCGGCTTCGCCGCCGCGTTCACCGCGATCACCGTCTTCCTGCGCCCCGACCCGCTGCTGCTGGCACGCGGGCAGGACGAGGCCGGGGAGCGGGAGAAGCCGCCGCCGCTGCGCGCCATGCTGAAGGCGCTGCGCGGGAACCGCCCGGCCGTCCTGGCGATCCTCAGCATCGTCGCCGGGCACCTGGTGATGATCGCGGTGATGTCGATGACCGGCATCCACATGCACCACGCCGGCACCGGGCTGGGTGTCATCGGCATGGTGCTCAGCGGCCACCTGGCGGGGATGTACGGGTTCTCCACCGTGTTCGGCTGGGCCGTGGACCGTTTCCGCAGCACCCCGGTGCTCTACGGGGGCACCGCCGCGATGCTGCTCTCGCTGTGGCTCTGCGGCACCGCCGGCGGCGGCGACGTCGTCCAGCTCGCCGTCGCGCTGGCGCTGCTGGGGCTCTCCTGGTCGGCGGTGCTGGTGGCGGCCTCGGTCCGGCTCTCCGAGAGCGTCCCGGTCGCCGAACTGCCGGCCGCCCAGGGGTTCTCCGACATGGCGATGAACCTGGCCGCGGCCGCGGGGGCCGCGCTGTCCGGCGTCGTCCTCGAACGGCTCGGCTTCGCCACCCTGAGCGCGCTGTCCGCGATCGTCCTGCTGCTGCCCTTCCTCGCCCATCCCGCGCTGCACCCGAAGTCGAACCGATCCGCCTGAAGCCCGGGGCCGCTCCGGGCCCCTCCCTGCGAACGGACCGCCACACCATGACGATCCCCTCCACCTTCCACGTCACCCTGCCGACACCCAACACCTCCACGGAGGTCCGCCCCGCCACCCGGGGCGCGGCGGTGCCGGCCACCCACACCCAGCAGGAGCGCCTGATCTGGGGCCGGCACGTGCACCAGGTGAACAACAACATCGCGCTCGGCCTGCGCTTCGACGGGCGGCTCGACGTCGCCCTGCTGGAGCGCAGCCTCAACCTGCTGGCCGAACGCCACGAGACGCTGCGCACGGTCTTCCCCGAGGTGGGCGGGGAGTCCTCCGAGGAGCACGTGATGCTGCTGCTCCCGCCGCAGCCTCGCGCCCTCCCCGTCCTGGAGGCGCCCGACGAGCCCGCGGAGACCCGCCTGCCGCGGGTGCTCGCGCTGCTCGCCGAGCACGCCAACCAGCCCTTCGACCTGGCCGCCGGGCCGCTGTTCCGCCCCGTGCTCGGCCGGGTGAGCGAGAGCCTGCACGTGCTCTCGATGACCACCGACCACATCGTCTTCGACGCCTGGTCGGCCCGGATCATGATCAACGACCTGCTGACCATCTACGCCTCGGAACAGGGCGACGACGTACCGCCGCTCCCCGAACTCCCCGTCCAGTTCCCGGACTTCGCCCTCTGGCAGCACGGCCACCTGGGCGACGTGCAGCTGGAGCGCCAGCTCGGCTACTGGCGCAAGCAGCTCGACGGCATCACCCCGATCCCCGCCTCCGGCCTGGCCGACCCGGACGCGCCCACCGGCGCCGAGCCGGGCGTGACCAAGTCGCTCGAACCGGTCGGACCGGAACTGAGCGCCGCCGTCGAGGAGTTCGCGGTGCGCGAGCGGGTGACCTCGGCCGTGGTGCTCGCCGCGGCGCTCAAGGCCGCCATGTGGCGCCTGCGCCTGGAGACCGTGGGCGAGGACGCCGCCGGCGACGTGGCGACCTTCGGCTCGCTCGCCAACCGGACCCGGCCGGAGACCGACGCGATGGTCGGCTACGTGGCCACCCCGGCCACCTTCCGCACCCGCTTCACCGGGAGGACGCCCTTCGGCGAACTCGTCCGCCTGGAAGCGCAGACGCTGTTCAACGCGATGCGCCACCAGCGGATTCCGTTCTCGCTGATCAGCCGGGAACTCGCCCCCGAGCAGTACGGCGTCCGCTTCCGCGAACCCGGCAGCGTCCCGATCTACCTCAACTTCGACATGGACATGGTGGAGGACGAGCGCGAGCCGCTGCTCCGCCCGACCGGCCTCGACGTGCAGCCGATCGGCATCCCGATGCCCGAGGTACCGCGGGGCGGCCTGCGGGTCATCGGCTACCGGCGCAAGGACGGCATCGCGATCGAACTCCGCTACCGCCACGACCTCTACGGCCGCGGCTGGGCCACCCGCTTCCTCCGCCTGATCCACGCGTTCCTGCAGCACGGCGTGGACGCGCCCGACACCCCGATCGAGGAGCTCGCCGCATGACCGCCGTCCCCGACCTGCCCCGCCTGATCGCCGTGGACCTGGACGGCACCCTGCTGCGCCCCGACTACTCGGTCTCGCCGCGGACCCGCCGGGCCGTCGCCCTGGCCCACGAGCACGGCATCGAGACGGTCTTCGTGACCGTCCGCCACGCCGCCGCCGTCGAGTACATCGTCGAGGCCCTGGACCTGACCGGGGAGGCGATCTGCTGCGGCGGCGCCGCACTCTGGCAGGTGCCGTCGATGGAACTGACGGAGGCCTTCACGATCGACGCCGGGACCGCACGCGAGACGGCCGCCCGGCTGAAGCGGGCACTGCCGGACGCCGCGATCGGCTGGATGCTGGCGGACCGGCGCGTCGGCTACGCGCCCGACTACCCCGAGCCGCTGCTGATCGGCGAGTCCTACCGCGCCGACCCGGCGACCATCGACGTCCCGGTGCTCAAGCTCTTCGCCGTCTCGCCCCGGCTGCGCGAGATCGACACCGCGGAGGTCGAGGAGATCCTCGGCGGGCTGGTCACCGTCTCCCACCACCACAGCGGTGTCGTCGACCTGGTGACCCACGGGGTGAGCAAGATCGCCTCGCTGGAGAAGCTCTGCGCCGAGCGCGGCATCGCCCCCGCCGAGGTGATCGCCTTCGGTGACGCCCGGACCGACCTCGACATGATCCGCTGGGCCGGTCGCGGGGTGTTCATGGCGAACGCCGATCCCGCCCTGCACCCCGAGGCCGACCTGATCGCGCCCTCCAACGCCGAGGACGGCGTCGCCGTCGTCCTGGAGAACCTGCTGCGGCCGCAGCACCCGACGCTCACCGAGGTGGCCCGATGAAGATCCAGCGCATCCTGCCCAGCGAGGAGGCCGCCGACCTGCTCGACCTGGTCCGGGACCTCGCCGCCAACGAACTCGCCCCGCGGGTCGCCGAGTTCGAGGCCAATCACGAGTTCCCCCGGGAGGTCGTGCGCACGCTCGGCAAGGCCGGGCTGCTGAGCCTGCCCTACCCCGAGGAGTACGGCGGCGGCGGGCAGCCCTACGAGGTCTACCTCCAGGCGCTGGAGGAGGTCGCCTACCACTGGCTGGCCGTGGCCGAGTCGGTCAACGTGCACAACCTCGCGTGCTTCGGCACCGCCACGTACGGCACCCGGGCCCAGCGCGAGGAACTGCTGCCCGACATGCTCAGCGGCGAACTCCTCGGCGCGTACTGCCTGTCCGAGCCGGAGGCCGGTTCGGACGCGGCCTCGCTCTCGACCAGGGCGACCAAGGAGGACGGCGGTTACCGCATCTCGGGGACCAAGTCCTGGGTCACCCACGCCGGTCACGCGGACTTCTACAACGTGTTCAGCCGCACCGGCGGCCCGGGGGCCCGCGGCCTGTCCTGCCTGGTGGTGCCCGCGGGCACGCCCGGCATGGTGGTGCACGAGCGCGAGAAGAAGCTCGGCGTCTGGTCCTCGCCCACCGCGCAGATCGGCTTCGACTCCGTGCGGGTCCCGTCCGACCGGCTGGTCGGCCGCGAGGGCAAGGGCTTCCTGATCGCGATGGGCGCGCTGGACTGCGGCCGGCTGGGCATCGCCGCCTGCGCGGTCGGCCTCGCCCAGGCCGCCGTCGACTACGCCGTGCGGTACGCCAAGGACCGCCGGCAGTTCGGAGAACGGATCATCTCCTTCCAGGGCGTCGGATTCATGCTGGCGGACATGGCCACCCAGGTCGCCGCCGCGCGGGCGCTCACGCTGGCCGCCGCCCGCCTGAAGGACGCCGGCCTGCCCTACTCGCTGGAGGCGGCGAAGGCGAAGCTCTTCGCCACCGACATGGCGATGAAGGTGACCACCGACGCCGTCCAGGTGCTCGGCGGCGCCGGCTACGTCGCCGACCACCCGGTGGAGCGCTTCATGCGCGAGGCCAAGCTGCTGCAGATCGTCGAGGGGACCAACCAGATCCAGCGGCTGGTCATCGCCCAGGGCCTGGCCTGACCCGGGGGCGCGACGGGCTGCGCAGCGACTGTCAGAACGGGAAGCGCGAGCGCCCGTGCTGGATCGAGATCCACTTGACGGTGGTGAACGCGTCCAGGCTGGTGTCGCCGTTCAACCGGCCGACGCCGGAGCCCTTCTCGCCGCCGAACGGCACGATCGGCTCGTCCGCGATCGTGCCGTCGTTGACGTGGATCATGCCGGTGTCGATCCGCTGGGCGAACCGGACGCCGCGCTCGACGTTCGCGGTGTGGACGGCGCCGGAGAGGCCGAACGGGGTGTCGTTGGCGATCCGGACGGCCTCCTCCTCGCCGTCGAAGGGGATCAGCAGGGCGACCGGGCCGAACACCTCGCGGCGCAGGATCGGGTCGTCCGCGGGGATGTCGGTGAGGACGGTCGGCCGGACCAGGGTGCCGACGGTCGTACCGTGCAGCAGCGGGCGGGCACCGTCCGCTATCGCGCGGTCGACCTCGGCGGTGATCGCCTCGGCCTGGGCGGAGTTGATCAGCGGGCCGAGCTGGGTGGCCGGGTCGCCGGGGTCGCCGACGGTCAGCGAGGCGACCTTGGCGGTGAACTTCTCGCTGAACTCGGCGAGCACCGCGCGGTCGACCAGGATCCGGTTGGCGGCCATGCAGATCTGGCCCTGGTGGGTGAAGCGGCTGGCGACGGCGGCGTCCACCGCGTAGTCGAGGTCGGCGTCGTCGAGGACCACCAGCGCGCTGTTGCCGCCGAGTTCGAGCACCGTCCGCTTCAGATGCGCGGCGGCGACGGTGGCCACGTGCCGGCCGACGGAGTCCGAGCCGGTGAAGGCGATCACCTTGGGGACGGGGTGCTCGATGAAGGCGTCGCCGATCTCGGCGATGTCGGTGAGCACCACGTTCAGCAGGCCGGCCGGCAGCCCGGCCTCCTCGAAGACCTTGGCGATCAGGGTGCCGCCGGCCACCGGGGCGTCCTGGTGCGGCTTGAGGACGACCGCGTTGCCGAGCGCGAGCGCCGGGGCGACGGCCTTGAGCGAGAGGAAGACCGGGGCGTTGAACGGGCTGATCACGCCGACCACGCCGACCGGGAGCCGGTAGAGCCGGTTCTCCTTGCCGGGGACGGGCGAGGGCAGGATCTTCCCCTCGGCCCGCAGGGCCAGCGCGCCGGCCTCCCGCAGCATGTCCTTGACCAGGGCGAGCTCGAAGGCGGACTTCCCCAGGGTGCCGCCGAGTTCGACGGTCATCACCCGGAGGATCTCGGCCTCGCGCTCCTCGACCACCCGCAGCGCGCGCTCGAAGACCAGGCGCCGCTCGTAGGGGCTGGTGGCGGCCCAGGCGGGCTGGGCCCGCTCGGCGGCGCGGTAGGCCAGGTCGATCTCCTCGGCGGTGGCGACCGTGAACGAGGCCAGTTTCTCCCCGCTGTACGGGTCCAGGTCCACGATGTCCCAGGAGCCGGTGCCCGGCCGCCACTGGCCGTCGATGTACTGCAGGGCGAGTTCCGCGATCAAGGACATCCGATCCCTCTCGGCGCTGACGATCTCCTACTGACGGATCATCATCCTAATTGCGGTTCAGGCGTCTTGGAGGATCTCCGCGAGAAGCGACCTGGTCTCCTCCTCGGACAGCGCGGCCGCCGCCACCCGCTCCAGCGCGGTCGTGTACTCCGCCACCTCGACCGGCTTGTCCAGGTACAGCGCGGTGGTGAACTGCTCGACGTAGACCACGTCCGCCAGGTCCGGCTCGGGGAAGCACAGCACGGTGAACGCCCCGCTGTCCGCCGCCAGCGCGCCCATCCCCAGCGGCAGCACCCGCAGGCTGATCGTCTCGCGCCGCGAGAGCTCGGCCAGCCGGGCCAGCTGACCGCCCATCACCTCGGGGCCGCCGCACGGGCGGCGCAGCGCCGTCTCGTCGACGATCAGCTCCAGCCGGGCGGTCGCCCCCTCGGCCAGGAAGCGCTGCTGCCGGCGCAGCCGGACCGCGGCCCGGCGGGCGATCTCCTCCTCCGGCGCGGCCGGGCTGCCCGCCCGCATCACCGCGTGCACGTACTCGGGGGTCTGCAGCAGCCCGGGCACGAACTGCACCTCGTAGCTGCGGACCAGGTCCGCGGCGTCCTCCAGGTTGAGGTACGTCTGGAACCAGCCGGGGACGACGTCCCCGTAACCGTGCCACCAGGACGGGGCGTTGGTGCCGCCGACCAGGCCGAGCAGCGAGGCCCGGGACTCCTCGTCGTCGACGCCGTAGAGCGTCAGCAGGTCCGCCACGTCGCGCTGCTTGAAGCCGACCCGGCCGAGCTCCATCCGGCTGATCTTCGACTCCGAGGCCCGGATCGAGTACCCGGCGTCCTCCCGGGTCACGCCGCGGGCCTCGCGCAGGCGCCGCAACTGGGCCCCCAACTGGATGCGACGCGCGGTCGCACCGCTGCCCGTCTGCAGGCCCGTCATGCAAACCTCCGCCCCAGGAACGCCGATTGGACCCCGTGGGATGCAGTCTGCCACTGCGCGACGACACTCCGCGAGATCCTTCCGGTATTTGGCCAATCCGTTGTACGGGCCCGGGTTTCGACTCCGCTCAGGACAGCGCCGGCAGCACGCCCGCCAGATCGGTGCGGGAGCCCACGCCGAGCTTCGGGTACGCCTTGTACAGGTGGTGCCCGACGGTGCGGGCGCTCAGGAACAACTGCGCGGCGATCTCCCGGTTGGACAGGCCCTGCGCGGCCAGCCGGACGATCTGCGACTCCTGCGGGGTCAGCCCGGCCACCGTCCGGTCCGGGCCCGCGGCGGCCGGGCCGCCGGTGGCGTCCAGCTCCAGCCGGGCCCGCTCCGCCCACGGCCCGGCGCCCAGCCGCCGGAAGGCCTGCTCGGCGGAGCGCAGCGGGGCCCGGGCCTCCGCCTTGCGGCGGCCGCGGCGCAGCCACTCGCCGTACAGCAGCTCGGTCCGGGCCTGCTCCCAGGGCCGGGGCTGCTCGGCGTGCTCGGCCAGCGCCGCCAGGTAGCGGTCCTCGGCGAGCTCGTCGGGCGCCAGCAGCGCGTGGCAGCGGTGCACCAGGGCCCGGGCCCACGGCCGGTCGGCCCGCGCGGCCCAGCGCTCGAACCCGGCCAGCGGCCCGGCGGTCCGCTCCTCCCGGCGCAGCCGCACCGCGGCCTCCACCAGGTCGGGCACCGCGCGCACCGCGCTGACGTGGTGCGCGTGCGGGCCGCCGGTGAGCGCGGCCAACTGCCCGAGGGCGTCCTCGGCCCGGCCCGCGCCCAGGTCGAGCACGCCCAGCGCCCAGCGCGCCCAGGGAGCGCCCGCGCCGCCCCGGGCGAAGGCCGCGGCGGCCTGCTCCCGGCACGGGTCGCCGTCGCCGCGGACGGCGGACAGGTAGGCCAGGAATCCGTGCAACTGCCCGGTCCACAGCGGCTGTCCGGTGTCCCGGGCCAGCCCCAGCGCCTCGGCCGCGTGGTCGGCGGCCAGGCCGGGGCGGCCGTCGAAGAGCTCGGCCTCGGCGAGGAAGAACAGCAGCGTCGGCAGCGTCCCGAAGGCCCCGGCCTCCCGCCCCTCCCGGACCAGCCGACGGGCCAGGTCCAGCACCTCCGCGTCGTGGCCGGGCACCAGCCCCGCCCCGCAGGCCAGCGCCAGGTCGACGGGCACCGCCGCCCCGGCCGCCCGCGCGGCCCGCTCCGCCTCGGGCAACGTGGGACCCCCGACGCCCGCTCGCCCAGCGTCCGCTGCCCCAACGCCCGCTCGCCCAGCGTCTGTTGCCCCGGCGCCGGCCGGATCCGCGCCTGCTGCCGGGGCCCCAACGCCCGCTCGCCCAGCGCCTGTCCCTTCTACTCCCTCTCCCTCCACACCGACACCCGCTCCCCCGGCGCCGGCCGGATCCGCGTCCGGCTCCTGCCCCTGCTCCTGCCCCTGCTCCCCCACCAGCGGCCCGAGCGCCGCCGCCAGGTAGCGGACGACCGGTGCGAGCGGGTCGTCGACGGGCAGCGGCAGGGCGGTGAGCGCCGTCAGGGTGTCCCGGACGGCCGGGAGGCCGTCGTACCAGGCGACGTGCACGGCCTGCACCAGGACGCGGGCGGCCGGGCCGGGGTGCGGGTCGGCGACCAGTGCGGCGGCCTCGGTCAGCCGGCGGTGCGCGGGGCCGTGCTCGCCGCGCCAGAACTCGGCGACGCCGCGGGCGAACAGCAGGTGGGCGCGGGTCACCGGGTCGGCGTCCGGCCGGTCGGCGGCGAGGGCGAGCCGTTCGGCCCGGTCCACTTCGCCGGCCTCCAGCGCGGCCTCGACCGCCTCGACCGTCCAGCGGCGGGCGAGGTCGGGGTCGGGGCTGAGCCGGGCGGCCCGCTCGTAGGCGGCGGAGGCCCCGGTGTGCCCGCCGCGGGCGGCGGCGGCCCCGGCCGCGGCGGCGAGTTCGCCGGCGGCGTCGGCGTCCCGGCCGGTGGCGGCCAGGGCCCGGTGCCAGGCCCGGCGCAGCGGTTCGGCGGGCCCGTGGGCGGCGGCCAGGGCCCGGTGCGCGGCCAGCCGGTCGACGAGCGGGGCCCGGTCGGCGACGGCGGAGCGCAGCAGCGGGTGGCGGAACGCCACCCGGCCCGCCGTCAGGTCGACCTTCAGCAGGCCCTGTTCCTCGGCGGGGGCGAGGTCGGCGGCGTCCAGTCCGCTCTCGGCGGCGGCCCGCAGCAGTACTTCCAGGGCTCCGGTCTCCTCCAGGGCGGCGAGCAGCAGCCAGCGCTGGGTGCGGCCGGGCAGGCGGCTGACCTGGCCGTGGTAGGCGAGCCGGAGCCGTCCGGCGGGCGGCAGGGCGCCGGTGTCCGCGCCGTGCGGGAGTTCGCGCAGGGCCAGCGGGTTGCCGGCGGCGGCGGCCAGCACCCGTGCGGGGTCGGGGAGTTCGGGGGCGAGGTGGTGCAGCAGGGCGGCCGCGTCGGGCTCGGCCAGCGGTCCGATCCGCAGGTCGGGCAGTCCGGCCGGGTCGGGGCCGTCGTCCTCCCGGGTGGCGAGCAGCAGGGCGACGCGTTCGGCGCCGAGCCGGCGGGCGGCCAGCCGCAGCACCGCTGCGGACTCCGGGTCGGCCCACTGGAGGTCGTCCACCAGGGCCAGCACCGGCTGCCGTTCGGCGAGGTCGCCGAGCAGGGTGAGCACCGCGAGGCCGACCAGCAGCCGGTCCCCGGCGGGGCCGTCGGCCAGGCCCAGGGTCCGTTCCAGCGCGGCCCGTTGCGGTCCGGGCAGGCCGTCCAGTTCGCCCAGGGCGGGGGCCAGCAGTTGGCTGAGCACCGCGTGCGGCAGCCGGGCCTCGCTCTCCACTCCGGCGGCCCGCAGCACCCGCCATCCGGCGGCGGCTTCGGCGGCCGCGTCCAGCAGGGCGCTCTTCCCGATGCCCGGTTCGCCGCGCAGCACCAGCGCCCCGGCCCGTCCCCCGCCGGCCGCCGCGAGCAGCCGGTCGACCGCGGCCCGTTCCGTCCCCCGTCCGTACAGCATGGGTCGACCCTACCTATGGGTGACCGATTCCCCGGCCGGGCGATCTCCGTAACTTCTTGTCCTGCAAGGGGAACCGCAGCTCAGAAGGAGACCACGATGGACCTGCAGCACCTGGCCGAGCGCTACCTGGCCGCCTGGAACGAGACCGACCCGGCCGCGCGCCGCAAGCTCGTCGAGGAGACCTGGGCCCCCGACGGCAGCTACACCGACCCGCTGGTCGAGACCCGCGGCCACGAGCAGTTCGACGCCGCCCTGGCCGCCGTCCAGGCCCAGTTCGCGGGCCTGGTGTTCCGCCTCGGCCCGGTCGACGCCCACCACGACGTGGCCCGCTTCACCTGGGAGCTGGCCCCGGAGGGCGCCGCGGAGCCCCTGGTGGTCGGCTTCGACGTCCTGACCGCGGACGGGGACGGCCGGATCGCCACCGTGGTCGGCTTCCTGGACAAGGTCCCGGCGGCCTGAACGCGCCGGGTCCGGGAACGACAACGACGCCTGCCCTTACCTGGTCGGGGAGTGGGCAGGCGTCGTGATGACCGGGTCCCGGCGGCTCTGGCGGGTCGGTGTTTGTCGGCCGTACCCCCCTCGCGGGGGGCTGGGCGTTCGTGGGGCGGCGGTCGGTCAGACCACCAGCGAGCGGTCGGTCGGCTTGATCGGGGCGGGGAGCGGGGTCTTGCCGCCCAGGTAGGCGTCGACCGCCGAGGCGGCCGAGCGGCCTTCCGCGATCGCCCAGACGATCAGGGACTGGCCGCGACCGGCGTCACCGCAAACGTACACCCCGTCGACGTTGGTGCCGAACTTGCCGTCGCGGGCGACGTTGCCGCGGGCGTCGAGGTCGACGCCGAGCTGCTCGACGAGGCCGTTCTTGACGTCGGTGCCGGTGAAGCCCATGGCGAGGGTGACGAGCTGGGCCGGGATGACCTTCTCGCTGCCGGGGACGGGCTCGAACTTGCCGTTCTTGAACTCGACCTCGACCAGGTGCAGTTCCTGGACGTTGCCGTCCTCGTCGCCGGCGAAGTGGGTGGTGGAGACGGAGTAGATCCGCTCGCCGCCCTCCTCGTGGGCCGAGGTGACCTTGTAGGTCATCGGCATGGTCGGCCAGGGCTGGTTGGCCGGGCGGTCCTCGGACGGCCGCGGCATGATCTCCAGCTGGGTGACCGAGAGGGCGCCCTGGCGGTGCGCGGTGCCGACGCAGTCGGCGCCGGTGTCGCCGCCGCCGATGACGACGACGTGCTTGCCCTTGGCCGAGATCGGGGAGTCGACGTAGTCGCCCTCCTGGACCTTGTTGGCCAGCGGCAGGTACTCCATCGCCTGGTGGACGCCGTTCAGCTCCCGGCCGGGGACGGGCAGGTCGCGGGCGGTGGTGGCGCCGGCCGCGACGACGACCGCGTCGAAGCGCGAGCGCAGGTCCTGGCCGCTGATGTCGACGCCGGCCTCGACGCCGGTGCGGAAGCGGGTGCCCTCCGCGCGCATCTGCTCGATGCGGCGGTTGATGTGGCGCTTCTCCATCTTGAACTCGGGGATGCCGTAGCGCAGCAGGCCGCCGATCCGGTCGGCGCGCTCGTACACCACCACGGTGTGCCCGGCCCGGGTGAGCTGCTGGGCGGCGGCCAGGCCGGCCGGGCCGGAGCCGATCACGGCGACGGTCTTGCCGGACAGGCGCTCCGGGACCTGCGGGGTGACCCCGCCGCGGTCCCAGGCCTTGTCGATGATGGTGACCTCGACGTTCTTGATGGTCACCGCGTCCTGGTTGATGCCCAGGACGCACGCCGACTCGCACGGAGCCGGGCACAGGCGGCCGGTGAACTCCGGGAAGTTGTTGGTGGCGTGCAGCCGCTCGATCGCGCCGGACCAGTCGTCCCGGTAGGCGAGGTCGTTCCACTCGGGGATCAGGTTCCCGAGCGGGCAGCCGTTGTGGCAGAACGGGATGCCGCAGTCCATGCAGCGGCCGGCCTGCTTGGTGATGATCGGAAGGAGGCTGCGCTCGACGTAGACCTCGTTCCAGTCGCGGAGCCGGACGTCCACCGGACGGCGCTCCGCCAGCTGCTTGGGCGTGGTCAGGAAGCCCTTGGGGTCAGCCATTTGCCGCCTCCATCATCTTGCGAGTGGTCTCCACCTCGGAGAGGCCATCGCGCTCAGCGGCGTCCTTGGCGGCGAGCACAGCCTTGTAGTCGGTGGGCATGATCTTGGAGAAGCGGGAGACCCCGCTGCCCCAGTCGGCCAGGAGCTCGGCGGCGACGGTGGAGCCGGTCTCCTCGTAGTGCTGCTGGACGGTCTCGCGCAGCCATTCGCGGTCGGCGGCGCCGGGGGCCTCGATGCCCACCATGCCGCTGTTGACGTTGGCCGGGCGGAGGTCGAGCACGTAGGCGATGCCGCCGGACATGCCCGCCGCCAGGTTGCGGCCGGTCTCGCCGAGGATCAGCACCCGCCCGCCGGTCATGTACTCCAGACCGTGGTCGCCCACGCCTTCGACCACCAGGGTCGCACCGGAGTTGCGGACCGCAAAACGCTCGCCGGCCTTGCCGCGCAGGTGGATCCGGCCGGAGGTGGCGCCGTAGCCGATGGTGTTGCCGGCGATGACGTGGTTCTGCGCGTCGGCGCCGATCGCGGCGGCGTCCCGGGCGGGACGGACCACGATCACGCCGCCGGACAGGCCCTTGCCGACGTAGTCGTTGGCGTCGCCCTCCAGGCGCAGCGTGATGCCGCTGGGCACGAAGGCGCCGAACGACTGGCCGGCCGAGCCGGTCAGGGTGATGTCGATGGTGCCCTCGGGCAGGCCCTCGCCGCGGTACCGCTTGGTGACCTGGTGGCCGAGCATGGTGCCGACGGTGCGGTTGACGTTGCGGACCGGCAGCTGGATGCGGACGGCCTCGCCGCGCTCCAGGGCGTCCTCGGCGAGCTCGATGAGCTGGTTGTCGAGGGCCTTGTCGAGCGCGTGGTCCTGGCCCGTGGTGTTGTGCAGGGCCGCGCCCTCGGGCAGCGCCGGGACGTGGAACAGCGGGGCCAGGTCGAGCCCGGCGGCCTTCCAGTGGTCGATGGCGGCCTGGGCGTTGATGTGCTCGGCGTGGCCGACGGCCTCCTCGATCGAGCGGAAGCCGAGCTCGGCGAGCAGCTCGCGGACCTCCTCGGCGATGAACTCGAAGAAGTTGACCACGAACTCGGGCTTGCCGGAGAACCGGTCGCGCAGCACCGGGTTCTGGGTGGCGACGCCGACCGGGCAGGTGTCGAGGTGGCAGACCCGCATCATGATGCAGCCGGAGACCACCAGCGGGGCGGTGGCGAAGCCGAACTCCTCGGCGCCCAGCAGGGCGGCGATGACCACGTCGCGGCCGGTCTTCAGCTGGCCGTCGGTCTGCACGACGATGCGGTCGCGCAGGCCGTTGAGCAGCAGGGTCTGCTGGGTCTCGGCGAGGCCGAGCTCCCAGGGGCCGCCCGCGTGCTTGAGCGAGGTGAGCGGGGAGGCGCCGGTGCCGCCGTCGTGGCCGGAGACCAGGACGACGTCCGCGTGCGCCTTGGAGACGCCGGCCGCGACGGTGCCCACGCCGACCTCGGAGACCAGCTTCACGTGGATGCGGGCGTCCGGGTTGGCGTTCTTGAGGTCGTGGATCAGCTGAGCCAGGTCCTCGATGGAGTAGATGTCGTGGTGCGGCGGCGGGGAGATCAGGCCGACGCCCGGGGTCGAGTGCCGGGTCCTGGCCACCCACGGGTAGACCTTGTGGCCGGGCAGCTGGCCGCCCTCGCCGGGCTTGGCGCCCTGGGCCATCTTGATCTGGATGTCGTCGGCGTTGACCAGGTACTCGGAGGTGACGCCGAACCGGCCGGAGGCGACCTGCTTGATCGCCGAGCGGCGGGCCGGGTCGTACAGGCGCTCCGGGTCCTCGCCGCCCTCGCCGGTGTTGGACTTGCCGCCGAGCCGGTTCATCGCGATGGCGAGGGTCTCGTGCGCCTCCATCGAGATGGAGCCGTAGGACATCGCGCCGGTGGAGAACCGCTTGACGATCTCGGAGACCGGCTCGACCTCGTCGACGGAGATCGGGGTCCGGCCGAGGGCGTCCAGCTGGAACAGGCCGCGCAGCGTCATCAGGCGCTCGGACTGGGCGTTGACCCGGTCCGTGTACTGCTTGAAGACGTCGTAGCGCTTGGTGCGGGTGGAGTGCTGGAGGCGGAAGACCGTCTCCGGGTCGAACAGGTGCGGCTCGCCCTCGCGGCGCCACTGGTACTCGCCGCCGATCTCCAGCGCGCGGTGCGCGGCGGCGATGCCGGAGGCCGGGTACGCCTTGGCGTGCCGGGCGGCGGTCTCCTTGGCGATCTCGTCCAGGCCGATGCCGCCGAGCTTGGTGGTGGTGCCCGCGAAGTAGGCGTCCACCAGCTCCTGGGCGAGGCCGATGGCCTCGAAGACCTGCGCGCCGCGGTAGGAGGCGACGGTGGAGATGCCCATCTTGGACATCACCTTCAGGACGCCCTTGCCGAGCGCGTAGATCAGGTTCCGGATCGCCTTCTCGGGCTCGATGCCCTGGACGAACACGCCCTGGGCGACGAGGTCCTCGACCGACTCCATGGCCAGGTACGGGTTGACCGCGCCGGCGCCGTAGCCGACCAGCAGCGCGACGTGGTGCACCTCGCGGACGTCGCCGGCCTCGACCAGCAGCGACACCTGGGTGCGCTGCTTGGTGCGGATCAGGTGGTGGTGGATGGCCGAGGTGAGCAGCAGCGACGGGATCGGCGCGTGCTCGGCGTCCGAGTGCCGGTCGGAGAGCACGACGATGCGGGCGCCGTCGGCGATCGCGGCGTCGGCCTCGGCGGCGATCTCGGCGAGCCGGGCGGCCAGGCCCGCGCCGCCGGCCGCGACCTTGTACAGGCCGGAGAGCGTGACGGCCTTCAGGCCGGGCTGGTCGCCGTCCTTGTTGATGTGGATCAGCTTGGCCAGCTCGTCGTTGTCGATCACCGGGAAGGTGATGCCGACCGAGCGGCAGTGCGCCGGGGTGGCGTCCAGCAGGTTGCCCTCGGGGCCGAGGTTGCTGTGCAGCGAGGTGACCAGCTCTTCGCGGATCGCGTCCAGCGGCGGGTTGGTGACCTGGGCGAACAGCTGGGTGAAGTAGTCGAACAGCAGGCGCGGCTTCTCGCTGAGCGCGGCGATCGGCGAGTCGGTGCCCATCGAGCCGAGCGCCTCGCCGCCGGTCTTGGCCATCGGCGCGAGGATGACCCGCAGCTCCTCCTCGGTGTACCCGAAGGTCTGCTGGCGGCGGGTGACCGAGGCGTGGGTGTGCGCGATGTGCTCGCGCTCGGGGAGCTTGGCGAGCTGGATCTGCCCGCCCGCGACCCACTCCTCGTAGGGGTGCTCGGCGGCGAGGGCGGCCTTGAGCTCCTCGTCCTCGACGATGCGGTGCTCGGCGGTGTCGATCAGGAACATCCGGCCGGGCTGCAGGCGGCCCTTCCTGACGACCTTCTCCTGGTCGATGTCGAGCACGCCGACCTCGGAGGAGAGCACGACCAGGCCGTCCTCGGTGATCCAGTACCGGGCCGGGCGCAGGCCGTTGCGGTCCAGGACCGCGCCGATCTGGGTGCCGTCGGTGAAGGTGACGCAGGCCGGGCCGTCCCAGGGCTCCATCAGGTTGGAGTGGTACTGGTAGAACGCGCGGCGGGCCGGGTCCATGGTGGCGTGGTTCTCCCACGCCTCCGGGATCATCATCAGCACCGAGTGCGGCAGCGAGCGGCCGCCGAGGTGGAGCAGCTCCAGGACCTCGTCGAAGGACGCCGAGTCGGAGTGGTCCGGGGTGCAGATCGGGAAGATCCGGTCCAGGTCGCCGGGGATCAGGTCGGTGGCGAGCTGGGACTCCCGGGCGGTCATCCAGTTGCGGTTGCCCTTGACCGTGTTGATCTCGCCGTTGTGCGCGACGAAGCGGTACGGGTGGGCGAGCGGCCAGCTCGGGAAGGTGTTGGTGGAGAAGCGGGAGTGCACCAGGCCGATCGCGGAGGCGTAGAGCCGGTCCGACAGGTCGGGGAAGAAGGGCTCCAGCTGGCCGGTGGTCAGCATGCCCTTGTAGACCAGGGTGCGGGCGGAGAGCGAGGGGAAGTACACCCCGGCCTCGCGCTCGGCGCGCTTGCGCAGCACGAAGGCGACCCGGTCCAGCGCGATGCCGGTGCGCTCGCCGTGCGTGACGAAGAGCTGGCGGAAGCGCGGCATGACGCTGCGGGCGGTGGCACCCAGCAGGTCGGGGGTGACCGGGACGTCGCGCCAGCCGAGGACGGTCAGGCCCTCCTCGGCCGCGACGACCTCGATCCGGGTGGCCGCGGCGGCGGCCTCCTCGTCGTCCTGCGGGAGGAAGGCGATGCCGACGGCGTAGGAGCCGGCGGCCGGCAGCTCGAAGTCGGTGTTGGCGCGCAGGAACGCGTCCGGGACCTGGGTCAGGATGCCCGCGCCGTCGCCGGAGTCCGGCTCGGCGCCGGTGGCGCCGCGGTGCTCCAGGTTGCGCAGGACGGTCAGCGCCTGCTCGACGATCTTGTGGTCGGCGATGCCGGTCAGCGTGGCCACGAAGCCGACGCCGCAGGCGTCGTGCTCGTTGCGCGGGTCGTAGAGACCCTGGGCCTGGGGGCGCGCATCCGGGACGAGGGCGTAGGGGCCGGTGGCCTTGGCGTCCTCGTGGCCGGAGGGCAGGGATGCAGACAGCATCGGCTCTCCCGTCGTCGTAAACAGTTGCTTCATGCAAAGGGACGACGTTGGCCCTGATGCGATTTGTCGGTGCAGGTTACATGATGCCGCTTGTCCCGGGAAGTGGATTCAGACGTCCACATCTCGGGATGATCCCCAGGTCAGGGGGCGGATGGAGGGGGTGGCGCAGCGTCGCGCGTTCCCTCCAGTGTGCCCGGTGCCGAAGGGCGTGAAACGGGGGCGAAACGCCCCCGGAACAGCCGTTGGGGTGTCCCTACCTGGGATTCTTCGAAGTCGACGCCGCCCCCGGTTTCGATTGCGGGGGTCGACAGCCGGATGTCGAGACTAGGGCAAGGTGCGGGCTCGGGCCCATGTGCGGAACATCACGCGTTCCATGGCATAACTATACAGAGGTCTGGGTTTTCGTACAGGGCCGACCGGGTGGCCGGTCAGCCGATCGCCCCGCCGATCAGCCGTCCCAGCAGGTAGGTGACGCCCGCCGCGGCGCCGCCCAGCACCAGTTGCCGCAGGCCGGAGAACCACCAGCTGCGGGCGGTCACCCGGGCCACCACGGCGCCGCAGCCGAACAGGCCGAGCACCGCCAGCAGCGCGGCCGGCCAGAGCGTGGTCGCACCCAGCAGGTAGGGCAGCACCGGGAGCAGCGCGCCGAGCGCGAAGCAGCCGAACGAGGAGACCGCGGCGACCAGCGGCGAGGGCAGGTCGTCCGGGTCGACGCCGAGCTCCTCGCGGGCGTGCACGGCCAGCGTGGTGTCCGGGTCGGCGGACAGCTGCCGGGCCACCTCGCGGGCCAGCTCCGGCTCGACGCCCCGGGCCACGTACAGCTCGGCCAGTTCGGCCAGTTCGCCGTGCGGGTTGCGCCGCAGCTCGATCCGCTCGGCCTCCAACTCGGCTTCCACCAGCTCGCGTTGGGAGGCCACCGAGGTGTACTCGCCGGCCGCCATGGAGAACGCGCCGGCCGCCAGGCCGGCCAGGCCGGTGAGCACCACGGTGCTCGGCGCGGCGTCGCCGCCCACCACGCCGGTCATCAGCGCGAAGTTGGAGACCAGGCCGTCCATCGCGCCGAACACGGCGGGGCGCAGCCAGCCGCCGTTGACGTCCCGGTGGTGGCCGGCGTCGGGTATCCGGGGCTGCGGGCTGTCGGTGTGCGGGTCTGCGGTGATGGTGCTCATGCGGACGGCTCCCCTTCCGGGCACGGCGGTTCCCCCCGGGGCGGGCGCCGGCCGGGCTTGCTGCTCCTCGAACGTAGCCGTTTGACCTGCGAGTTTCCAGCAAAGTAAGCCTGCCCAAAGGCAGTTGGGGCCGCCTCGCCGGTCTCGGCGGGGCGGCCCCAACGGGGGCGGGCGCGGCAGCTCAGGAGGGCTTCTCGGAGTCCTTGGAGAGCTCGACGGGGGCGTCCTGCGACGGCTCGGCGACGTCGGCCGGACCCTCGCCCGAGGCGGACTCGACCGGGGCGTCCCCGGCCGGGGCGGACTCGGCGGCCGCCGCGGCCTCGGCGCGCTCCGCGGTGGCCTGCGGGTCGATCGAGTCCGGGTCCTCGCGGCCGGGGCGGAGCTTGGCGGAGAGCACGAAGGCGGCGACCGAGCCGACGAAGACCAGGATCGCGGTCCAGTCGTTCAGGCGCAGGCCGAAGAAGCGGTGCGCCTCGTCGATCCGCAGCCACTCGGTCCAGAACCGGCCGACCGTGTAGGCCGCCACGTACAGCCAGAAGGCCCGGCCGTGGCCGAGGTTGAAGCGCTTGTCGGCCCAGATCACCAGGACGGCGACCAGCACGCACCAGATCGACTCGTACAGGAAGGTCGGGTGGTAGACGCCCTGGACCACGGTGCCGTCCGGGAGCGTCTTGTCGATCTTCAGGCCCCAGGGCAGGGTGGTGGGGCGGCCGTACAGCTCCTGGTTGAACCAGTTGCCCCAGCGGCCGCAGGCCTGGGCCAGCACGATGCCGGGGGCGATCGCGTCGGCGTAGGCGGGCAGCGGGACGCCGCGGCGGCGGGCGCCGATCCAGGCGCCGACCGCGCCGAAGGCGATGGCGCCCCAGATGCCGAGGCCGCCCTCCCAGATCTTCAGCGCGTCGATCGGGTGCTTGCCCTCGCCGAAGTACAGCTGGTTGTCGGTGATGACGTGGTACAGCCGGCCGCCGACCAGGCCGAACGGCACCGCCCAGACCGCGATGTCGCCGACCGTGTGGCGGCCGCCGCCGCGGGCGACCCACCGCTTGCTGCCGAGCCACACGGCCACGACGACACCGATGATGATGCAAAAGGCGTAGGCGCGCAGCGGGATGGGCCCCAGGTTGAGGACGCCCCGCGACGGGCTCGGAATGTATGCGAGATCCATGGCACTCTCGACGCTACCGTGTCCCACCGGTCACACCGGCACCGGAGCCGGTCACGGTAGCGTCACGCGGCGGCGGCCGGTCAGGGCGAGGGCGGGGTGTTGGACTCGGCGGCGGTCGAGCTGGGCGCCGGGCTCTGGCCGTGGGAGCCGGGGGTGCCGAGCTGCTTGCCCTGGTTGGCCGCGTCCACCCACTTCACCAGGTTCTCCGGGCTGATCTGCTCGTCGCCCTTCTTCGGGTAGATCGCCTCGCCGTTCAGCAGCACCGTCGGGGTCGACTTGTAGCTGGACTTGTCGAAGTCCTGCTGCACCGCGGAGACCCAGCCGCCGAACTTGTTGGAGTTGACGCAGGACTGGAACGCGGGGGTGTCCAGCCCGGGGACCTGCTTGGCCAGGTCGATCAGGGTCTGCTTGGTGCCGAAGGAGTCCTCGGTCTCCTCCGGCTGGTTGCGGTAGAGCACGTCGTGGTAGTCGCGGAAGTGCCCGGCGTCCTGCGCGCAGCCCAGCGCGTTGGCGCCGTACTTGGAGCCGCTGCCGCCCAGCGAGCGGTCGATGAACGAGACGATGTGGTAGTTGACGTAGACCTTGCCGGCGTCCTCCAACTGGTCGACGGTCGGCGAGAAGGTCCGCTCGAAGCTGCCGCAGGCCGGGCAGCGCGGGTCCTCGTAGACCGTCAGCGTGGACGGGGCGTTGGCGGCGCCGACCGGGATGACCAGGTTCTTGTCGCCGATCGTGCCGGCCGGGGCGGCGGTCGGGGTCTCCGGCTTGGAGCGCTGGTTCTGCACCACCACGCCGACCACCACGGCGGCCGCGATCACCACGGCCACCACGCCGCCGACCGCCAGCTTCTTGTTCCGCCGCGCCTTGGCCTCCTCGGCGGCCCGGGCCTCCTTCATCTTGTCCCGGGCGTTGCGCTTGCCTTCTCGGTTCTTCTCGCTCATGGGGTGCTCTTGCCAGTCCAGGGGTCGGGTCGTCGGGGTCCGCGGGCGCGGATCGGTGGGGAGGGGCGCGCCGGGGGTCAGGCGGCCAGCCAGGCGTCCAGCGAGAGCTTCGTCCGGGGCCGGTAGACCAGCCAGGCCGCCAGCAGCAGGAACCCGGAGTCGCGCAGGATCTCCTGCAGGTACTCGGTCTGCGACTCGTCCACCGCGCCGCCGCCGCCGAAGCAGCCGCAGTCGATCGAGATGCCGCGCGCCCAGGCGGAGGAGATCCCGGCGATGAAGACCAGCAGCAGCACGCCCGAGACGATCGCCACGATCCTGGTCCCGAGGCCGAGCAGCAGCAGCAGGGCCAGCGCCAGCTCCAGGAACGGCAGGCCCCAGCCGACCGGCTTGACCAGCGACTCGGGCAGGATCTCGTACGCCCGCACCGCCTGGGCCGCCTCCGCCGGGTCGGCCACCTTCGCCAGCCCCGCCCAGCCCCAGACCAGCGCCAGGCCCAGCCGCACCGCCAGCCCGAACCACTCGGCCGCCGAGCCGTCCACCGCCCGGCGGATCCCGCTCACCCGGCCCCGGTCGGCCTGCTGACTGGCCATCAGTTCCCCCTCGGGCGCGTTCCACCGTTTCCTGCCTGATGAACCGTAGGGGATGGCGGGGGGTTCCTCCACATTGGCGAGTTAAGCCGTTTGAGCGACCTTAAACGGTCATACGTCCGATTTTCCGGATCATCGGGCCGGCGGGCTGCAGACCTGGTCGGCCTGCCGGCACAGCACCGCCCGCTCCGCCCCGCGGCGCGCCAACTCCCGTTCCACGCCCCCGCTTCCGGCCAGCGCGGCGGCCAGCGCCAGCCCCGCCGCCAGCGCCCGCAGCAGCACCGCCCTGTGAACCCGCGCCATCCGGATGCCCTTTCGCCGACGAACCACCGGAGGGTCCAACGGCTCCGGCGGGGACGGGAGTACCAGCACCCGCCGGTTTTTCACCCTCGCGGAGTAGGCGCGGAACGCAAAGGGCCGCCCGGGGAGCGGCAGTTGCTCCCCGGGCGGCCCTTCGCGCGCTGCGGTGCTACTTCCGGCGGACGCCCTGCGCCAGCTCGCCCGCGAGCGCCCGGACGGCGGCCGTGCCGTCCGCCAACTCCTCGGCGTCCAGCAGGCGCTGGACGAACGCCGAGCCGACGATCACGCCGTCCGCGAAGGCCGCGACCTCGGCGGCCTGGTCGGCGTTGGAGACGCCCAGGCCGACGCAGACCGGCAGCGCGGTGGTGGCGCGGGTGCGGGCCACCAGGTCCTCGGCCAGGTTGCCGACCGCGGCCCGGGTGCCGGTCACGCCCATCACGGCGGCCGCGTACACGAAGCCGGAGCCGGCCGCGGTGACCTCGGCCAGCCGGTGGTCCTTCGAGGACGGGGCGACCACGAACACGGTGTCCAGACCGTGCTCGGCCGCCGCCTTGCGCCACTCCTCGGACTCCTCCACCGGCAGGTCCGGCAGGATGCAGCCCGCTCCCCCGGCCGCGGCCAGGTCGGCGGCGAACCGGGCGGTGCCGTAGCGGTCCACCGGGTTCCAGTACGTCATCACCAGCACCGGCACGGCCGGGTGGGCCGCGGCGACCTCGGCGACGGTGCGCAGCACGTCCTTGATCTTCACGCCGCCGCGCAGCGCGATGTCGTCGGCGGTCTGGATGACCGCGCCGTCCAGCACCGGGTCCGAGTGCGGCAGGCCGACCTCGACGACGTCGCAGCCGCCCTCGATCAGCGCGTTGATCGCGGCGATGCCGCCGTCCACGGTCGGGAAGCCGGCCGGCAGGTAGCCGATCAGGGCCGCCCGGCCCTCCGCCTTCGCGGCGGCCAGCGCGGTGGTGAGCTTGGTGTCGGCCATGTCAGTTGGTCCCCTCGGCGTCGTAGAGGCCGAAGTACTCGGCAGCGGTGTGCATGTCCTTGTCGCCGCGGCCGGAGAGCGAGACCAGGATGGTCGCCTCCGGGCCGAGCTCGCGGCCGAGTTCGAGCGCGCCGGCCAGGGCGTGCGCGGACTCGATCGCCGGGATGATGCCCTCGGTGCGGGACAGCAGCCGCAGCGCCTCCATCGCCTGCGCGTCGGTCACCGGGCGGTACTCGGCCCGTCCGGTGTCCTTCAGCCAGGCGTGCTCCGGGCCGACGCCCGGGTAGTCCAGGCCGGCCGAGATCGAGTGCGACTCGATGGTCTGGCCGTCCTCGTCCTGCAGCACGTAGGTGCGCGAGCCGTGCAGCACGCCCGGGTCGCCCTTGGTCAGGGTGGCCGCGTGCTTGGGGGTCTCGGCGCCCTCGCCGGCCGCCTCGCAGCCGACCAGGCGCACGCCCGCGTCCGGGATGAACTCGTGGAAGATGCCCATCGCGTTGGAGCCGCCGCCGACGCAGGCCACCACCGCGTCCGGGAGCCTCCCGGTGCGGTCCAGCACCTGCTGCCGGGCCTCGACGCCGATGACCCGGTGGAAGTCGCGGACCATCATCGGGAACGGGTGCGGGCCCGCCACCGTGCCGAACAGGTAGTGGGTGGAGTCGACGTTGGCGACCCAGTCCCGGAACGCCTCGTTGATGGCGTCCTTCAGGGTCCGGCTGCCGGACTTCACCGGGACGACCTCGGCGCCCAGCATCCGCATCCGGGCCACGTTCAGCGCCTGGCGCTCGGTGTCGACCTCGCCCATGTAGACCGTGCAGTCGAAGCCGAACAGCGCGCAGGCGGTGGCGGTGGCCACGCCGTGCTGGCCGGCGCCGGTCTCGGCGATGATCCGGGTCTTGCCCATCCGCTTGGTCAGCAGCGCCTGGCCCAGCACGTTGTTGATCTTGTGCGAGCCGGTGTGGTTGAGGTCCTCGCGCTTGAGCAGGACCCGCGCCCCGCCGGCCTCCGCGGAGAACCGGTGGACGTCGGTCAGCGGGCTCGGCCGGCCGGTGTAGTCCTTGAGCAGGGCGTCCAGCTCGGCGGCGAACGCCGGGTCGTTCTTGGCCTTCTCGTACTCCTCGGCGACCTGCTCCACGGCGGCGACCAGCGCCTCCGGGATGAAGCGGCCGCCGTAGGCGCCGAAGTAACCGCGTGCGTCGGGCACCTGGGCGCCCGGAAGGTAGTGCTCGGACATGATCCGTCCTCGGATGAAGGATTGACGGCGTGGAAGGGGGAACCTGCGGCGAATCGTCAGCCGCGGGTGCCGCGCCATCGGCGTCCGGGGACCTGTCCGGGCTCGCAGCCGATCACGTACCGCACCCGCCGCCCCAGCGCCCGGCGCGCGGGCGCGCGGCAGCCGCGCGGGCGGCAGCCGGGGGCGAGACGGGTGGCGATCGACATGGCCGGGGCTCAGCCCCGCCCGTTGTTGCGCAGCGCCGGGTGCGCCCCGGCGGCGACCAGGTCGGCGACCGCGGCCTTCGGGTCCCGGCCGGTGACCAGGGACTCGCCGACCAGCACCGCGTCGGCGCCCTGGTTGGCGTAGGTGATCAGGTCGTGCGGCCCGCGCACGCCCGACTCGGCGACCTTGACGACGTGCGCCGGGATGGCGTCCACCACGTTGCCGAAGGTGTTCCGGTCGACCTCGAGGGTCTTCAGGTTGCGGGCGTTGACGCCGATGATCCGCGCGCCGGCGTCCACCGCGCGGGCGATCTCCTCCTCGTCGTGCACCTCGACCAGCGGGGTCAGCCCGATCGACTCGGCCCGCTCGATCAGCGAGACCAGGGCCGGCTGCTCCAGCGCGGCCACGATCAGCAGCGCCAGGTCCGCGCCGTGCGCGCGGGCCTCCCACAGCTGGTAGGCGGTGACGATGAAGTCCTTGCGCAGGATCGGGGTGGGCACCGCCGCGCGCACCGCGTCCAGGTCCGCCAGCGAACCGCCGAAGCGGCGCTGCTCGGTGAGCACGCTGATCGCGGCGGCCCCGCCGGCCGCGTAGTCGACCGCCAGCGCGGCCGGGTCGGCGATCGCCGCCAGCGCGCCCTTGGACGGGCTGGAGCGCTTGACCTCGCAGATCACCCGGACGCCGTCGCCGCGCAGCGCGGCCACGCCGTCCTTCGCCTCGGGCGCCTTCGCGGCGAGCTCCTTGAGCTCGTCCAGGGAGACCCGGGCCTGTCGCTCGGCGAGGTCCTGCCGGACCCCGTCGATGATCTCGTCGAGCACAGTCACGCGTGCGCCCCCATCGTGTTTCGGTGGTGAGGCCGGGGGCGTCGAGCGCGGTCCCGGCCCTTCGATGGTATCGGGCGCGGGGGGCGCACTCCGCATCCGACCGGCGCGCGTCTCGATCGGCGGACCGCCCGGCGGACACCGCGCGCGCCCGGCTCACACCGCCGGCGGCGCCAGCAGCGTCCCGACCGGCAGGTTCCGCACCACCGCGAACAGCAGCAGCACCAGGACCAGCACCCCCGCCTGCCGCCCGGTGACCCGCCACCCCCCGCCCGGCCGGCCGCGCACCGCCCGCACCGCCCAGCGCACCCAGAGCGCCAGCAGGACGAACGCCCCCACCGCCACCAGCAGGTTGTCGTGCCCGGCCGTCAGCACGTCGCCCCTGGTCAGCGCGTGCACGCAGCGCAGCCCCCCGCAGCCCGGGCACCACCAGCCGGTGGCCCGCAGGAACGGGCAGACCGGGTAGTGGCCGGGCGCGTTCGGGTCCACCAGCGCGACGAACCCGACCGGCAGCGCGACCGAGACCAGCGCCGCCAGCGGACGGACCAGACGGCGCGCCGGACCGGCGGCGGCGGACGGGGCGGCGGGAGCGTTCACGGGCACGATTGTGCCCCCGCCGCACCCCCGGACGGCCCCACCCCGGCCCGCGAAACGCCGAACGGCGGGCCCGTGGCCCGCCGTCCGCTCCGTGCTGCTTCCGCTCTCGCCCTACCGGCACTCAGCCCGCGGTGACCGCGCTGCGCTCCTCGGCGCCGATCGGGGCGAAGTTCTTGCTGGGCTGCTTGCCCATGCCCGCCATCGACATGGCCTTGCCGACCACGCCGCCGATCAGGACCACGGCGAGGCCCGCGATGACCAGCACGACGTTCGGCATGATCATCGCGACACCCGCGACGCAGAAGCCGACGAAGGAAATGACCACGCCGGTCCACGCGGCGGGGGTGTGGCCGTGCGCTGCTGCAGCCATCTTGTTGGTGCTCCTTGTTTCTCCGGGGCCCGGTCGGGCGGCCCTGGGACGGCGCTCGACGGGTTGACGCCTCCATTGTGCCGGGCCGAACACGGCACACCCAAGCCGGGGCGTGCGTGGTGCCGCGCACACTGCGCCGCAGGCGGTCAGCCGGTCGGGTCCTCGCCCCGGTCCAGCGCCTTCCACAGGTCCGCCGGGCCGGCCGCCTTCCCCGTGGCCGCCTTCCGGGTCGGCGCCTCGTACCGGGAGCCCATGGCCGGCCAGCCGCTGCCGAACCGCGCCGTCAGCGCCCCCGCCGCCACCAGCAGCACCCCGCCCGCCAGCGCCACCCACGGCCACGCCGTCCGGGTGATCTCCTCGGCCCGGCCGCTGGACAGCGCCAGCTGACCGGCCGCGACGGCGTGCAGCCCGGCGGTGTCGGTGTACCCGATCACCGCCCCGACGACCGCCCCCACCCCCGCCAGCACCGTCAGCGCCCCCACCAGCACCCGGGTCCGGCCGCGCACCGCGAACACCGCGACCGCCGCCGCCATCGCCACCAGCGCCATCCCGGTCGGCAACTGCGTCAGCTTGCTCCCGCTCGCCTGCACCGCGATCCGGCTGCCGCCCATCCCCGGCGCCACCCCCTCCGCCCAGGTCCGCCCCACCGCCGTCAGCACCAGCACGGCGCCCAGCGCGGTCAGCAACAGCATCAGCCCCAACGTGCCACGGGAGCCACGGGCCTTCGGGGAAGCAGAGGTCTCACTCACCCCCCCAGTGTCCCCGACCTCACCCCACCCCCACCCACCACCCCTCCAGCCCGGCCCGACCGGTCCCGAACAGCACCGAAGGCGCCGGGCCTACGGCCTCCGGCCCGACGATCCGCGCTTCCTCCCCCGACACAAC
>NZ_JOGH01000027.1:0-69064 GCF_000721345.1 Kitasatospora sp. NRRL B-11411
GTCCCGGTCGGCGAGCAGGGCGGGGCGCGGGCGGGCGGTGAAGTCCCCGGCGGGGGCGGGGGCGGGCCGGTCGGTGCTGACGGGGTGTCCGGCGGCCTGCCAGGCGGGCAGGCCGCCGTCCAGGACGGCGGCCCGGTCGAAGCCCATGGCGCGCAGCATCCACCAGGCGCGCGGGGCGGAGTAGATGCCCGCGCCGTCGTAGAGCACCACGGTGGAGCGGTCGTCGACGCCGAGGGCGCGCAGTTCGCGCTGGAGGTCGGCGGGGGAGGGCAGGGTGTGCGGCAGCGGGGAGGCGTGGTCGGACAGCGCGCCGTCGAGGTCGAAGGCCCGGGCGCCGGGGATCCGGGCGGGGGCGTGCCGGTGCGCGCCGATGCCCGCGTCCAGGACGACCAGGTCGGGGTGGCCGAGCCGGGCGGCGAGCCAGGACGGGTCGATCAGCGGCGGCGGTGCGGTCACGGCGGGCGGCTCCCTGCTGGCTCTCTCGGTCCCCCGGTGCGGGGGCGGGCCCATGATCGCACCGCCGCGGACGGCCGGGTGCGGTCAGGGCCTGCAGCCCGCGGTCAGGGCTTGCGGCCCGCGGTCAGGGCTTGCGGCCCGCGGTCAGGGCTTGCGGCCCACGCCCGCCCAGATGGCGACCTCGGCGTCGGTGTCCTGCGGGTCCTGGTCGGGGCGCCACAGCGGGGCGGTGACCAGGCCGGGTTCGAGCAGGTCGAGGCCGTCGAAGAAGCGCAGCACCTGGCTGCGGGTGCGCATGCTGAGCTGCGCGGTGGCGGACTTGTAGACGGCGGGGCCCTTCTCGGCCTCGGCGGGATCGACGAAGTCGCCGGTGGCGTGCGAGAGGGCCAGGTAGCTGCCGGAGGGCAGGGCGTCGACCAGGGTGCGGACGATCGCGTACGGGTCGTCGGCGTCGTCGATGAAGTGCAGGATGGCGAACAGCTGGAGCGCGACGGGCTGCCGCAGGTCGAGCAGGTCGCGGACGGCCGGGTCGGCGAGGATCGCCTCGGGCTTGCGGAGGTCGGCCTGCAGGACGCTGACGCTGCCCTGCTGGGCGCCGGCCAGCAGGGCGCGGCCGTGCACCAGCACGATCGGGTCGTTGTCGAGGTAGGCGACCTTGGCGCTGGGGTCGACGGCCTGGGCGATCTCGTGGGTGTTCCCGGCGGAGGGGATGCCGGTGCCGATGTCGAGGAACTGGCGCACGCCCAGCTCGGCGAGGGTGCGCACGGCGCGCTGCAGGAAGGCCCGGTTGGCGCGGGCGCTGATCCGCACCAGCGGGCTGAGCGCGAGGACCTGGTCGGCGGCGGCCCGGTCGGCGGGGAAGTTGTCCTTGCCGCCGAGGTAGTAGTCGTACATCCGGGCCGGGTGCGGGACCTCGGGGCGCAGCTCGGCGGAGGGCGGCGGGGTCTGGTCGCCGGACATCCAGTCGAGGGCGATTTCCTGATGGTCGGTCATATCTGGCTCCCCCGTCGGTGGAACGCGCTTCCGGGGGCAGCATAGACGGCCCGGCGGGTGCTGCGGCAGCGGGCCGGGAAAGAAGTGGATCAGCCCGTCCGGCGGACGGGGGGGGCGACGGCCGTCGGCCCGCGGCGCCGCCCTCCGTCCGCCGGGCGGTCTCAGTCCTCCGCGTCCGGGTCGGGCCCGGGTTCGGGGCCGGTGTCCGGGTCCCGGGTGAGCAGGTAGCGGGCGCCGGGGCCGGTCCGCCCGGCCCGGTCGTCGGCGTTGTAGAGGCTGCAGCGGGTCAGCGAGAGGCAGCCGCAGCCGATGCAGCCGGTCAACTTGGCGCGGGTGTGCTGGAGTTCGGCGATCTGCCGGTCGATCCGGTGCTGCCAGGCGGCGGCGACGGCGTCCCACTCGCCGGTGGTGGGGGCGCGGTCCTCGGGGAGCCGGGCGAGCGCGGTGCGGGCCTCGTCGAGGCTGAGGCCGACCTGCTGGGCGGCCCGGACGAAGGCGATCCGGCGCAGGGCGGAGCGGGCGTAGCGGCGCTGGTTCCCGGTGGTGCGGGTGGAGCGGATCAGCCCGAGGCTCTCGTAGTAGCGCAGCGCCGAGGCGGCGAGGCCGCTGCGTTCGGCGAGCTGGCCGATGGTGAGGACGTCGTGCCGGGAGGGTGCCATGCCCGCAGGGTACCGGGGCGGGCCCGCTTGACCTGAAGTGCACTTGAAGTCAGAGGCTGGTCCCCATGACGAACCACTCCGCGGCGCACGCCGCGACCGCGCCGACCCGCGCGCCCGGCGGCTTCGGCGGCCCCGGCGGCCCCGGCCCCGGCGGCCCGAGCCCTGTCGGCACCGACCGGGCCGGCCTGCTGGACCTGGTCGCCCTGATGACCGGCGACGAGAAGCACTCCCCGGCGGCGCACTCCACCCTGGACGCGCTCTGGGTGCTGTACGACCGGGTGCTGGACGTGCACCCGGGCAACGTCGACGCGCCGGACCGGGACAGGTTCCTGCTCTCCAAGGGCCACGGCCCGATGGCGTACTACGCGGTGCTGGCCGCGAAGGGCTTCTTCCCGGTGGAGCTGCTGCACAGCTTCGGCGCGTACGACTCGCCGCTGGGCCACCACCCGGACCGGCTGCTGGTGCCCGGCGCGGAGATCGGCTCGGGCTCGCTGGGGCACGGCCTGCCGCTGGCGGTGGGGACGGCGCTGGGCCTGCGGGCGCAGGGCCTGACCGGTCCGGCGGTGTGGGTGCTGATCGGGGACGCCGAGTTCGACGAGGGCTCCAACCACGAGGCGGTGGCCTTCGCCGGGGCGTACGGGCTGGACCGGCTGCACACCCTGGTGATCGACAACTCCTCGGCCACGCACGGCTGGAGCGGCGGCATCGCGGCCCGGTTCGCGGGCGAGGGCTGGTCGACGGCCACCGTGGACGGCCGCGACCACGAGCAGCTGTACCGGGCGTTCACCGCCCCGCACCCGGGCCGCCCGCACGTGGTGGTGGCCCGCACCGAACCCAAGTACAGCTGACCGCAAGGGAGAAGAGACCATGCAGAGCGTCCGTCCGGGCGTCCGCCCGAGTGCCCGTCCGCGCATCCGTCCGCGGGGCCAGGAGGCGACCATGCGCGAGCAGTTCGGCGCCACCGTCACCGACCTGCTGGAGTGCGACCCGCGCACCGCGCTGGTGCTCGCCGACATCGGGGCGGCGCAGTTCCCCGACGCGGCCCGCGACCACCCCGACCGGGTGGTCAACGTCGGCATCCGCGAGCAGCTGCTGATCGGCGTGGCGGGCGGCCTGGCGCTCACCGGGATGCGGCCGATCGCCCACACCTTCGCCAGCTTCCTGATCGAACGGCCCTTCGAGCAGGTCAAGTTGGACCTGGTGCACCAGGGCGTCGGCGCGGTCCTGGTGAGCGCCGCGGGCTCCTACGACTGGCCGGCCGGCGGCCGCACCCACATGTCCCCGGGGGACGTCGCCCTGCTCGACACCCTCCCCGGCTGGCACGTCCACGTCCCCGGCCACCCCGCCGAGGCGGACCTGCTGCTGCGCCACGCGGTCGCCGCCGACGACACCCTGCAGTACGTCCGGCTCTCCGCCCACCAGAACGCCGAGCGCCAACCCGTCGTCCCCGGAAGGTTCCTGACGGTCCGTCAGGGAGCGAGGCTGGCGGGCGTGGTGCTGGCGGTCGGCCCGATGCTGGACGCCGTGCTGGAGGCCACCGAGACGCTGGACGTCACGGTGCTGTACGCGGCCACCGTCCGCCCGTTCGACGCGGTGGGCCTGCGCGCCGCGCTGGGCGGCCGGGCCGACGTGGTGCTGGTGGAGCCCTACCTGGCGGGCACCTCGGAGCGTGCCGCGCACCGCGCGCTGGAGGGCCTGCCGCACCGGGTGCTCGGCCTGGGCGTGCCGGTGGCCGAACACCGGCACTACGGCTCGATCCCCGAGCACCTGGCCGCGTACGGCCTGGACGCCGCCGGACTGCACGCCGCGATCGCCTCGTACCTGTGGTGACGCACCCGGCCCGGCAGCGCCTGCGCGGTGCGCACCCCGCCCCCGCCCGGGCGGGCGCTACGCGGTGCGCACCACCGCGACCGCGTCCGGGCCGAGCAGCAGTTCCCCGGCCGCCGCCCCGCCGGCCGCGACGTCGCCGAACGCGGCCTCCAGCGCGGCGAGTTCGCCCTCCAGCGGGACGGGCAGCGGCTGCCCGGAGCCGCCGAGCCGCACCAGCACCCGGTAGCGGCCGCGGTGCACCGCCAGCCAGCCCGCCGCCGCGTCGTGGCGGACCCGGACCGCCGCCAGGTCGCCGTCCGCCAGCTCCGGGGCGGCCCGCCGCAGCCGGATCAACTCCCGGTGCCAGGCGAGCAGTTCGGCGTGCGGAGGGCGCTGCGGTTCGGTCCAGTCCAGGGTGGAGGCGGCCACCGTCGCCGGGCTCTGCGGGTCCGGCACGTCCTCGGCCCGCCAGCCGTGTTCGGCGAACTCCCGCCGCCGCCCCTGCCGGACGGCCTCGGCGAGCTGCGGGTCGGTGTGGTCGGTGAAGTACTGCCAGGGAGTGCCCGCGCCCCACTCCTCGCCCATGAACAGCATCGGCGTGAACGGCGAGGTCAGCACCAGCGCGGCCGCCGCCGCCAGCCGCCCCGGCGGCAGCGAGGCGGCGAGCCGGTCGCCGGTGGCCCGGTTGCCGACCTGGTCGTGGGTCTGCGCGTAGCCCAGCAGCCGGTGCCCGTGCTCCGGCGGGAACGGGCGGCCGTGCGAGCGGCCCCGGAACGAGGACCAGCTCCCGTCGTGGAAGAACCCCCTGGTGAGGGTCTTGGCGAGCGCCGCGTACGGGTCGGCGGCGAAGTCGGCGTAGTAGCCCTGGGACTCGCCGGTCAGCAGGCAGTGCAGCGCGTGGTGGAAGTCGTCGCTCCACTGCGCGTCCAGGCCCTGCCCGCCCGCCTCCCGGGCGGTGGTGGTGCGCGGGTCGTTCAGGTCGGACTCGCCGACCAGGAACAGCGGCCGGCCGGTGGCCTGCGCCAACTTCCCCACCTCGGCCGAGAGTTCCTCCAGGAAGTGCCGGGCCCGGGTGTCCACCAGGGCGTGCACCGCGTCGAGGCGCAGCCCGTCGATCCGGTAGTCGCGCAGCCAGGCCAGTGCGCTGCCGATCAGGAACGCCCGCACCTCGTCGGAGCCCGGCGCGTCCAGGTTGACCGCCGAACCCCACGGCGTCCGGTGCCGGTCGGTGAAGTACGGGCCGTACTGCGGCAGGTAGTTGCCGGACGGGCCGAGGTGGTTGTGCACGACGTCCAGCACCACGCCCAGCCCGCGCCGGTGCGCCGCGTCCACGAACCGCTTCAGCCCGTCCGGGCCGCCGTACGGCTCGTGCACCGCCCACGGGTCGACCCCGTCGTAGCCCCAGCCGGAGCGGCCCGGGAAGGCGCACACCGGCATCAACTCGACGAAGTCCACGCCCAGTTCGACCAGGTGGTCGAGCCGGTCGGCGGCCGCGTCGAACGTCCCCTGGGGGGTGAAGGTGCCCACGTGCAGCTCGTACACCACCGAGCCCGGCAGCGGGCGGCCCCGCCAGGCCGTCTCCGACCAGGCGAACGCGCCGTGGTCGACGTGGCGGCTCAGCCCGTCCGGCCCGAACGGCTGCCGGGCCGAGCGCGGGTCCGGCAGCGCCGTCCCGCCGTTCAGCCGGAACCCGTAGTCGCCCTCCGGGCCCTCCCCGTGCCACCAGCCCGGCCGGTCCGGGTCGCGCTCCAGCAGGTACGGGATCGCCCCGACCTCGACCTCGACCACCTTGGCGTCCGGCGCCCACACCTGGTACCGCATCACGACCCCTCCACGAGCAGTGCTACCGGCAACTGCCGGAACAGATACGACAGTTCGACCGTGCCGCCGGTGAACCGGCGCTCGGTCAGCAGGTCCGTCCAGCGGCCCGGCGGCAGCTCCAGCACCGTCTCGCGCCAGCCGCCCGCCCGGTGCAGCCCGTACGGCAGCCGGGTCGCCGCGCCCAGCACCCGCTCGCCCCGGCCGAACGCCACCAGGTGCTCGGCGGCCGGCCCGTCCGCCGCCAGCGGCCGGTAGGAGCCCAGCGCGCCGGAGCGGCGCAGGTGCAGGGCGGTGGTGGTCAGGTGCAGCTTCTCCCGGGCCAGGTCGCCCGGCCGCGGCTCCGGCGAGTCGGTCAGCCGCACCGCCAGCGCGCCCAGGTCCACCGGCGCCCGGTTGTCCGGGTCGACCAGCGTGTACAGCGGCTCCTCGCCGCCCTGGAACACGTCCGGCACGCCCGGCACCAGCAGGTGCAGCAGCGCCGCCGACAGCGAGTTCACCCGGGCGAACGGCGCGATCAGCCCGACGAACCCGGCGATCCGCGGACACAGCCCCGGATTGGCCAGCGCCCCCCGCACGTACTGCGCCAGCCAGCCCTCGAACCCGGCGTCCGGCTCCTTCCACGAGGTGCGCCGCTTCGCCTCCCGCACCGACTTCAGCGCCACCGCCAGCAGCCGCTCCGGGGACAGCGGCCAGGCCGCCAGCAGCGTCTGCCACAGCAGCCAGGCCGTCGAGCGGTCCGCGCACGGCCCCGCCGCCAGCGTCCAGGCCGCGCACTCCGCCGCCCACGCCTCCGGCAGCTCCGCCAGCACCGCGAGCCGGGCCCGGGCGTCCGCGCTGCGCTTGGTGTCGTGCGTGGACAGCGCCGTCATCGCCCCCGGCCACAGCCGCTCCTGCCCGGTGCACCAGCGGTGGAACTCCGCCACCGACACGCCCGGCCGCTCCGGCAGGCCGCCCACCTCGTTCAGCGACAGCAGCGCGTTGAACCGGTAGAACGCGGTGTCCTCCACGCCCTTGGCCGCCACCGCCGACGCGGTCTGCCCGAACCGGTGGCAGAACTCGTCCCTGGCCGCCGACCGCCCCAGTCGGCCCAGCGCCAGCTCCCGCACCAGCCGCTCCGTCCCCGACGCGTCCGCCGGGGCCGCCAGCGCCGCGACGGCCTCCGGCGGGGCCGGCTCGCCCGGCACCACGTACGGCCGGTACACCGGGTAGCGCGTCAGCAGGTCCGCCAGCGCCCGGCGCACCGCCAGCGGCGAGTGGTCGGCCAGCTCCGGGCCCTCCGCGCAGATCCGCCCGACCAGGCGCACCAGCCGGTCGGTCTCCGCCGCCAGCGCCCCGCCCGGCGCGACCATCTCGGCCCGCCCGGCCCGGCCCGCCGCCGCCGGGTCCGCCGCGTCGCCCACGTCCCGCCGGTAGGCCGCGAACAGCTTCTCCGCGCCCCGCCGGTCGGTCAGCACCCCGTCGATCCGGCGCAGCGCGTCGTACCCCGTCGTCCCCGCGCACGCCCAGTCCGCGGGCAGCGCCTCGTCCCCGGTCAGGATCTTCTCCACCACCGTGTACGCCCCGCCGGTCGCCTCCGCGAGCCGCCGCAGGTAGCCGCGCGGGTCGGCCAGCCCGTCCGGGTGGTCGATCCGGAAGCCCGCCAGCACGCCCTCGCGGTGCAGCCGCAGCAGCACCCCGTGGGTGGCCTCGAACACCTCCGGGACCTCCACCCGGACGGCGATCAGGTCGTTGACGGTGAAGAACCGCCGGTAGTTGACCTGCTCGTCGGCCAGCTGCCACCAGCACAGCCGGTACCACTGCCGCTCCAGCAGTTCCGGCAGCGGCAGGTGCGCGGTGCCGGGCCGCAGCGGGAACTCGTGCTCGTGGTAGCGCAGCACCTCGCCGTCCACCACCAGCTGCTCCAGCACCGCGCCCAGCCGGTCGCCCAGCAGCGGCAGCAGCAGCCGCCCCCGCTCCGGCGCGTCCACCGGGCCCGGCTGCGCGGACCAGTCGATGTCGAACCAGGCCGCGAACGGGTCGTCCGGACCGTTCTTCAGCACCTCCCACAGCGGCCCGTTGAGCCGCTCCGGCACCGGCAGCGCCATGTGGTTCGGCACCACGTCCGCGATCAGCGCCAGCCCGTGCGCCGCCGCCTCCGCGGCCAGCTCGCGCAGCGCCCCCTCGCCGCCCAGCTGCTCGCTGATCCGGCTGTGGTCGAGCGTGTCGTACCCGTGCGTCGAGCCCGCCACCGCCTCCAGCAGCGGCGACAGGTGCAGGTGCGAGACCCCCAGCGCGGCCAGGTACGGCACCGCCCGGCGGGCGTCGTGCAGGGTGAACCCCGGCTGCAGCTGGAGCCGGTAGCTGGCCGTCGGGGCGTCGGCAGTCTCGGGGCGTGCGGCGGCGGACGTCATACCCGGATGCCTACCCGAGGCGCCCCGGGGATACCGCCCGCACTGCGCCGAACGGGCCGGTTCAGACCGGATCGGGCGCCACCGCCCCGTCCTGCGCCACCGCCCCCTCCTCCGCCAGCGCCCGCGCCGCCGCCAGCTCCGCCGCCTCCCCGGCCAGCGCCGCCTCCACCATCGCGTACGCGTCCAGCCCCACCGGGACCCGCACCGGGCCGGCCGGCGCCGCGACGGCCCGCAGCACCAGCTCCGCGAACGCCTCGGGCCGGTTCAGCTCCGCGTCCCCCGCCATGCCGCGCAGCGCCCGATGCATCGGCTCCAGCGTCCGCCCGTACTCCGGCAGCTTCACCGCCGTCTCGGCCAGCGAGTTCCCGTACGAGGTGGCGAACCCGCCCGGCTCGACCACCGTCACCCGCACCCCGAACGGCGCGGCCTCCGCCGCCAGCGCCAGGCTCATCCCCTCCAGCGCGAACTTCCCCGCCACGTACGCCCCCAGCCCGGGGAAGGCCATCCGGCCGCCCACCGAGGAGACGTTCACCACGTGCCCGCCGCCCTGCGCCCGCATCAGCGGCAGCACCAGCCGCGCCAGCCGCCACGGCGCCACCGCCAGCACCTCCAGCTGCTCGCGCAGCTCCGCGTCCGAGACCTCCTCCACCGCCCCGAACAGGCCCACCCCGGCGTTGTTCACCAGCACGTCCACCCCGCCCAGGCGTTCCCGGGCCAGCTCCACCGCCGCCGCGCAGTCCGCGGCGCTGCGCAGCTCCAGCCGGGCCGGCACCACCCGTCCCGGGAACCGGGCCGCCAGCGCGTCCAGCGGCGAGGCCCCCCGGCTGGTCGCCACGATCCGGTCACCACCCGCCGCCACCGCCCGCGCCAGCGCCAGCCCCAACCCCGACGAACATCCGGTCACCAACCACCGACGAGACACTTCGTACCCCCTCCGGTCCGCGGTTCCGCAGTGCGGAGGGGGCTACCCGGCCCGGCCCGCCCCCAGACCTGAAGGTCGGGGACGAACCGGAGCGCGGGGGGTCACGCCGGGCGCTGGAGGACCATCAGTGCGCGGTCGAGCAGGCGCAGGGTGTCGCCGGCCTTGACCCGGGGGCCGGTGCCGCGCGGGGGGAGGGTGGGCAGCGAGGTGTCGACGACCAGCTGCCAGGCCTCGCCGTGGTCGGCGGGGACGGTGAAGGCGAGCGGCTCGGAGTGGGCGTTGAACAGCAGCAGGAAGGAGTCGTCGACGATCTTGCCGCCGCGGCGGTCGGGTTCGGAGATGGCGTTGCCGTTGAGGAAGACGGTGAGCGACCTGGCGTACGAGGTGGACCAGTCCTGCTCGGTCATCTCCTCGCCGGACGGGGTGAACCAGGCGATGTCGGTCAGGTCGTCGTGGGTGCCGGAGACCGGGCGGCCGTGGAAGAAGCGGCGGCGGCGGAAGACCGGGTGGTCGCGGCGCAGCCAGATCATGCCCTGGGTGAACTCCAGCAGCCCGGCGTCCGCGGCGGCCCAGTCCACCCAGGTGAGCGCGGAGTCCTGGCAGTAGGCGTTGTTGTTGCCGCGCTGGGTGCGCCCGTTCTCGTCGCCGTGGCAGAGCATCGGGACGCCCTGGGAGAGCATCAGGGTGGCGATGAAGTTGCGCTGCTGGCGGGCCCGCAGGTCGAGGACGGCGGGGTCGGTGGTGTCGCCCTCGGCGCCGCAGTTCCAGGAGCGGTTGTGCGACTCGCCGTCCCGGTTGTCCTCGTGGTTGGCCTCGTTGTGCTTGCCGTCGTAGGAGACCAGGTCGCGCAGGGTGAAGCCGTCGTGGCAGGTGACGAAGTTGATCGAGGCGATCGGGCGGCGGCCGTCGTCCTGGTAGAGGTCGGAGGAGCCGGTCAGCCGGGAGCCGAACTCGGCCAGCGTGGCGGGCTCGCCGCGCCAGAAGTCGCGGACGGTGTCGCGGTACTTGCCGTTCCACTCGGTCCACAGCGGCGGGAAGTTGCCGACCTGGTAGCCGCCCTCGCCGAGGTCCCAGGGCTCGGCGATCAGCTTGGCCTGGGAGACCACCGGGTCCTGCTGGACCAGGTCGAAGAACGAGGACAGCCGGTCGACCTCGTGGAACTGCCGGGCCAGCGTGGCGGCCAGGTCGAAGCGGAAGCCGTCCACGTGCATCTCGGTGACCCAGTAGCGCAGCGAGTCCATGATCATCTGGAGCACGTGCGGGCTGCGCATCAGCAGCGAGTTGCCGGTGCCGGTGGTGTCCTCGTAGAAGCGCTGGTCCTTGGCGAGCCGGTAGTAGGAGGCGTTGTCCAGGCCGCGGAAGGAGAGCGTGGGGCCCAGGTGGTTGCCCTCGGCGGTGTGGTTGTAGACCACGTCGAGGATCACCTCGATGCCGGCCGCGTGCAGCGCCTTGACCATCGACTTGAACTCCTGCACCTGCTGGCCGCGGTCGCCGGTGGAGGAGTACGAGGAGTGCGGGGCGAAGAAGCCGATCGTGTTGTAGCCCCAGTAGTTGGTCAGGCCCAGGTCGCGCAGCCGGTGGTCGCGGACGAACTGGTGCACCGGCATCAGCTCGATCGCGGTGACGCCCAGCTTCGCCAGGTGCTCGATCACCGCCGGGTGGGCCAGGCCCGCGTAGGTGCCGCGGATCTCCTCCGGGATGCCCGGGTGCAGCTCGGTCAGGCCCTTGACGTGCGCCTCGTAGAGCACGGTGCGGTGGTAGTCGGTGCGCGGCGGCCGGTCGGTGCCCCAGTCGAAGTACGGGTTGGTCACCACCGAGTGCATGGTGTGCGGCGCCGAGTCCAGGTCGTTGCGGCGCTCGGGCGCGCCGAAGTGGTAGCCGTACACCGACTCGTCCCAGTCGATGTGGCCGCTCATCGCCTTCGCGTACGGGTCGAGCAGCAGCTTCGAGGCGTTGTGCCGCTGGCCCAGGCCCGGCTGGTACGGGCCGTGCACCCGGAAGCCGTAGCGCTGGCCGGGCTGGACGCCCGGGAGGTAGGCGTGCCGGACGAAGGCGTCGGTCTCGCGGAGCTCGACGGCCGTCTCGGTGCCGTCCTCGGCGAGCAGGCAGAGCTCGATCCGGTTCGCGCTCTCGGAGAACACCGCGAAGTTGGTGCCGACCCCGTCATAGGTGGCGCCGAGCGGGTACGGTTGCCCCGGCCAGACCTGCATGTGTCCTCAACTTCCTTGTGCCAGACGCGAACTGGCGCTCCTACGGGGGTTTCCCGGCGGAGCGCCCGGCCATGTGCGGGGCGGCAACCAGGTGACGCACGGCACACCCGCATACTCCCCGGCGGCGGCCCGAACTCCCCGCCCATCCGCGCGTGGTTCGCCCGAACGGGTGTCCCGGCGGGCCGGGCCGGCGGCGCGGCGTGGCCGGGCGGTGACGGACCGTCGGGGACGGGCCCGCTTGCTGTCAAGAGGGCTGCGGCCCGGCGGCGGCGGGCGATACCCTTGATCGACAGGCCCTGGGCCCCGGCCCGCGCGGCGTGCGACCGGGGCCGTGCTGGGGGGATTCGGCGGACGCACCGTCACCCGAGGGGCGGCGGACGAGAGGTGAGGTGGCGGATGGGGTTCCCCGCCGGCGGCGACGGCACGGACCCGCGGGCCGGCAGCAGCGAGGCCCCGACGCTGGTCGTCCGCGGCGGCCGCGGCCCGCTGCCCCCGCAGCCCGGCTCCGCCGAGGGGATCCCGCCCGCCTGGGCCGCCGACCAGTGGGACGACGCCTACCGCCGGGTCCGGCTGGCCGGCCGCGCCTACGTCTGGCTCAACCTGGTCGAGCAGCGGCTGCGCGCCCTGGTCGACGAGGTGCTGCGCCCCGTCTACGCGCCCGCGCACGGCGAGGAGTGGGTCACCGCCGCCGCCGGCCCGGCCGGCGAGGAGTGGGTGCACCGGGCCGCGGCCGTCCGCGAGGTCTCCCGCCGCAAGGGCTACCTGCTCGACCCGGCGGACGACGACCCGCTGGTCTTCCTCACCCTGCCGCAGCTGCGCGAACTGATGGTGCAGCACTGGCCGTGCTTCGAACCGCACCTGGTGGACCGCCGGGAGATCGAGCTGGCCCTCGACGAGCTGGAGGTCGCCCGGCACGTGGTCTCCCGCAACCGGGCCCTGTCGCAGACCGTCCTCGACCAGACCGAGCGGGCCGCCGCCCGGCTGCTCGCCCTGCTCGACGGCGCGCACGGCGGCGTCCCCGCCGACGTGGTCGAGGAACTCGTGGCCGGCCGCTACGCCGACGTGGTCGCGGTGCACGCCGACCGGGTCCGGCTGCAGCGCGACCTGCCGGTCGAGGACCTGCTCGACGGGGCCCGGCGGCTCGACGCGGTCGGCATCGGCCTGGGCATGCTCTGCCAGAACTACACCGGCAAGCGGCTGGTCCGCCTCGCCTCCGAGGGCTGCCGGGTGCGGCTGCTGTTCCTCAACCCGGCGAGCAGCGCGGTGCGCCGCCGCGAGCGCGAACTGGGCATCGGGCGCGGCGAGTTGGGGCGCGCGGTGGAGATGAACATCATGCACGTGCGACGGGTCCGGGCCCGGCTGCGCGACCAGGGCGGCTTCGAGATCCGGGTGTTCGACGAGCTGCCCCGGTTCACCGCGTACCTGGTCGAGGGGCCGCGCACCACCGGCGCCGGCGGCCGCCGCCGCTCCACCGACCTCGGCGTCGTCCAGCCCTACCTGCGCCGGGCCCGCGGCATCGAGTCGCCCGCACTGGTGCTGCGCGGCGGCGCCGGACAGGAGTCCGGCGGCACCGAACCCGGGCTGCTGGAGGTCTACCGCGAGGAGTTCGAGGACCTGTGGGGGGACTCCCGGCCGGTGTCCTAGCGCCCGTCCGGGGCCGGGCCCCGGCGGTTGGCCGCCCCGCCGCAGGGCAGGAGTGCCGCGGGCGCTGTCACTGCGCCGCGCGATGATGGACCCACCTTGGCAGTGCTGACGGAAGGACACACCCCCATGACCTGGTGGAAGGGGCCGCTCACCGGTTTCGACCTGGAGACCACCGGCACCGACCCGGAGGAGGCCCGGATCGTCACCGCCGCCGTGGTCGACACCCGCGGGGCCGGCGTCGAGCGCGCCACCACCTGGCTGGTCGACCCGGGCGTCCCGATACCCGCCGAGGCCGCCGCGATCCACGGCATCACCGACGCCGAGGCCCGCGCGCACGGCCGCCCCGCCGCCGAGGCGGTCGAGGAGATCGCCCGCGCCCTGGCCGAGCGGCTGGCCGCCGGGCGGCCCGTGGTCGCCTTCAACGCGCCGTTCGACCTCTCGCTGCTGGAGGCCGAACTGCGCCGCCACGCCCTGCCCACGCTGGCCGACCGCCTCGGCGGCCCGGTCACCCCCGTGGTCGACGCGATGGTCGTCGACCGCGCCCTGGACAAGTACCGCAAGGGCTCGCGCACCCTGCAGCGGGTCTGCGAGGTCTACGGCGTCGAACTGCGCGACGCGCACGAGGCCGGCAGCGACGCCCTGGCCGCCGTCCGGGTCGCCGTCGCGCTCGGCCGCCGGTACCCGCAGGCCGGCGACCTGCCGCTGGACGAACTGCACCGGCGCCAGGTCGGCTGGTACCGGGACTGGGCGGTCGACCTGCAGAGCTGGCTGCGCCGCAAGGACCCGGCGGCCGTGGTCGACCCGCGCTGGCCGCTCAAGGAGGCGTCCTGACCCCCGCGGTGACCCGCCGTCAGGACTGCGGGAAGTCGAAGGCGTAGCCCTGCGCGACCAGCCACGGCAGCAGCTGCTTGAGCGCCGCCACGGTCTGGCTGCGGTCGCCGCCGCCGTCGTGCATCAGCACCACCCCGCCCGGGCGCAGGTTCTGCTGCACGTTGGAGACGATCGCCTGCACGCCCGGACGCGACCAGTCGCGCGGGTCGACCGTCCAGCCCAGCGACTTCATGCCCAGGTCGGCGCCGATCCGCTCGTTCTCGGCGGTGAAGTCGCCGCCCGGGGCGCGCCACCAGGTGATCGTCGGGCTGTTGCCCGCCGCGTTCTCGATCATCGACTTGGCGTCGGCGATCTCCGCGACCTGCTGCTCGTGCGGGCGGGTGTGCATCGGCTGCGGGTGGTCCACGGTGTGGTCGCACAGCCGGTGGCCCTCGGCGAGGATCCGCTGCACGGCCGCCGGGCGGGCCTTCGCGTTGTCGCCGATCTCGCAGAAGGTGGCCTTGGCGCCGTACTGCGCCAGCAGGTCCAGCACCTGTCCGGTGGCCGGGCCCGGGCCGTCGTCGAAGGTCAGCGCGACCGTCCTGCCGCCCGAGGCGGTGTGCCGCAGCACCCCGGTGGCCGGGGCGGGCGAGGAGGGCTGCGAGGGGGTGGCGGCGGTGCTGCCGGCGCTCTGCGAGGGGACCGCGGTGGTCCGCGGCGCGGACGGGGTGGGGGAGGCGTACGGGGAGGCCGGCGCGGTGCTGCTCGCGGACGGCTCGGGGGTGCGGTCGGGCGCGGTCGGGGTCTGCGTGCCCTCGCCCGGGGTGGGCCGGGCCGCGACCGAGGGAGTCCCGCCCGCCGCGCCGGTCGTGCCCGTGCTCGCGCTCGGCACGGCCGGGCGGTGCGCGGCGTCCCCCGCCGCGGAGGGGGAGCCCTGCGCGCCGCACGCCACCAGCAGGGCGGACGTGCCGAGCAGCGCCGAGGCACCCAGCAGGAGAGAACGACGGGGGGCGGGTATGCGGGACTTCACCATGGGGCGACTCCTGACGTCGTACCGGCCGCCTTGGGGCGGGGCGTCCGGTACGACGCCAGGCACGAGCGGGGTGGTTCCGTCCGGATGTGCGCTGCGCCACACGGCGGGCACGGACGGAAGCGGTCAGAACGCGAACCAGCGTACTGCCGTCGCCCCGTCGCGCAGGGAGTCCACCCGGCGGCGGAACTCGGCGCCCGCGGCCGGGTTCCCGGCCGCCTGCTGGGCCACCCACGCGGCGCTCGCGGTCTCCCGGGCGCCGCGCAGCACCGCGAAGCCGGGCCACTCGCGCACGTCCCAGCCGTAGGCGGCGTGGAACGCGTCGACCTCCTCGGCCGGTACGCCGTAGCGGTCCTGACTGAGCGCCAGCACCACCAGGTCGTGCTCGCGCAGGTCCGCGGCCGTGTACTCCAGGTCGAGCAGCACCGGGCCGTCCGCGGTGACGTGCACGTTGCGCGGCAGCGCGTCGCCGTGGATCGGGCCGGGGGGCAGGACGGGGTCCAGTCCGGCGATCGCGGTGACAAAGCTCTCTTTCCGGACACGGAGGAAGTCCGCGTCGGCCGGGTCGACGTGGCCCGCCGCGGCGGCCAGCCAGCTGTCCACCGGAGCCAGCAGGTCGCGCCGGCCCAGCGGGACGGGGGCCGCGGGCAGCGCGTGCAGCGCCCTCAGCAGCGGCGCCAGGTCGACCGGCCGGGCCGGGCGGACGGCCGCGGGCAGCCGGTGCCACCACGTCACCGGGTGCCCCTGCACCACCGCGACGGCCGCCGCGGCCGGGCGCACCACCGGCACCCCGGCGCCGTCCAGCCACGAGGCCAGCGCCAGCTCGCGCTCGGCCCGGGCGGCCTCCCCGGGCGTGCGGCCGACCTTGGCCACCAGGCCCTCGGCGGGCAGCTCGAAGACGGCGTTCTGCCCGAGCGCGAGCAGCGCCGCCCCGGCCGGGTCGATCCCGGCCGGGGCGGCTGCTTCCTGCAGGAGGGCCAGCGCCCTCGGTTCGTCGAAGATCACCCGTCCATTGTCGGGGAACCTCCCCGGGACTCAGCGGTGGGCGCCGGCCGGGGCCGGTTCGGGGCGGGGGGCGGCCGGGAGGCCGGCCGGGGCGGGCTCGGCGCCGACCCGGGGGAGCCGGTGCAGCCAGCGCGGCAGGTACCAGTTCCTCTCGTCGAGCAGCGTCATCACGGCGGGGAGCAGCACGGCCCGGATGACCGTGGCGTCGATCAGGACGGCGACGGCGAGGCCGACGCCCATCTGCTTCATGGACTGCATCGAGAGCGTCCCGAAGACGGCGAACACCCCGACCATGATCACGGCAGCGCTGGTGACCACGCCGGCGGTGCTGCGGATGCCGTGGGCGACGGCGGCCCGGGTGGGCAGGCCGGCGTCCCGGGCCTCCTTGATCCGGGAGACCACGAAGACGTGGTAGTCCATCGAGAGGCCGAAGAGGATCACGAACAGGAACAGCGGGACCCAGCTCTCGACCGCGCCGACGCCCGCGGTGCCGATCAGGGCGGCGCCGACGCCGTGCTGGAAGACCAGCGCGAGCACGCCGTAGGCCGCGCCGACGGAGAGCAGGTTGAGTGCGACGGCGGTGAGGGCGACGGACAGCGAGCGGAAGGAGAGCAGCATCAGCAGGAAGGCGAAGGCGACCACGAAGCCGAACACCGGGAGCATCGCGTCGGACATCTGCCGGTTGAAGTCGACCGAGCCGGCGGTGCTGCCGGTGACCGGGGCCTCGGTGCCGGGCACCGCGCCGACGGTGGCGGGGACCACCTCCTCGCGCAGCACCTTCAGGGCGGCGGCCGAGACGGCGTCGTTGCCGCTGCCGTAGAGCGGGATGTCGACCGTGGCGACGTTCTGCTCGGCGTGCACGGTGACCTCGGTGGGGCCGTGCATCCGCCCGGTGGCCAGGGCGCGGGACTGCAGGTCGGCCAGTGCCCGGGTCATCTCGGGGGAGGTGATGTCCCTGGCCTTGACCACCACGGTGGCGGGGGCGGGGCTGCCGGGGAAGGCGGCCTCGACCCGCTGCGCGGTGGCGACCAGCGCGTTGCCCCGGGGCAGCTGCTGCTGGAAGGTGAGGTTCGCGGTGTGCATGGTCAGCAGCGGGGCGGCGACGGCGAGCAGCAGGCCGGTGGCGAGGACGGCGGCGGCCAGCGGGCGGCGCAGCACGGGGGTGAGCACCGCGTTCCAGAACCGGCTGCCGTCGCCGGCCCCGCGCCGCAGGCGGTGCAGGAACGGGACGCGGCCCTTCGCCACCCGGTCGCCGAGCATCGAGAGCAGGGCGGGCAGCACCGTCAGCGAGCCGAGCACGGCGGTGACCACGACCACGATGGTGGCGAAGGACATCGCCCGGAAGTCGGCGATGCCGGTGAGGAACATGCCGGCCATGGCGACCACCACGGTGACGCCGGAGACCAGGACGGCCCGGCCGCTGGTGGCGGCGGCGATCCGCAGCGCGGTGGCCGGGTCGTGGCCGGCGGCGCGCTCCTCGCGCTCGCGGCGCAGGTAGAACAGGCAGTAGTCGACGCCGACGGCGAGGCCGACCAGCAGCATCACCGAACTGGCGTCGTCGCTGGTGTGCAGCAGCCCGGAGCCGAGGGCGACCAGGCCGCCGGCGGCGACGAACGCGGTGATCGCCAGCACCACCGGCAGGACGGCGGCGACCACGGCCCCGAAGGCGATCAGCAGGATGCCCAGGGCGAGCGGCACGGCCGTCCACTCGGCGCGGGCGAAGTCGTCCTTGAACTGGTCGCTGAACCACTTGCCGGAGCTGGCCTCGCCGTACTCCTCGACCACGAAGCCGGGGTGCTGCCGCCGGGCCTCGGCCACCGCGTCCATCACCGCGGGGACGTTGGCCACCGCGGCCTCGCGGTCCGCCCCGGCGACGGTGAACCGGAGCAGCGCGGAGTGCCGGTCGGCGGAGACCGCCCCGGTCTCGTAGGGGCCGAGCTCCCCGGCGGTGCGGCCGGTGGCCCGGACGGCGGCGGCGACCTGGTCGACGGCGGCGTGGAAGGCCGGGTCGTCGGCGGTCAGCGAGGGGTGCTGGACCAGCACCGTCTCGCCGGCCGGGGACTTGACGCCCGCGTCGTCGAGGATCTTCGCGGCCCGGGCGACCTGGCCGGGCATCGACTCGGCGTCGGTGACCTTGCGGGCGCCGTGCATCCCGCCCAGGTAGGAGGCCAGGACGACGAACAGCAGCCAGCCGAAGACCGCGGTCTTCCGGTGGCGGGCGCTCCACGCGCCCATCGTGGCGGCGATTCCTTGCTTCACTGCGGGTTCCCCCCAGGGTTTCGGGCGGTCGTGGACCGCCCCGGCCAGTGGGCCGCGGGCACTGCCGCGCGGCACAACCCACGCTAGGAACCGGCGCGCTGACGGACCATCCGGGCAGTCACCGTCTTTCCCCTGAACCTGTCCCCAGGGTCGGGGTGGGGGTTAACCCCACCCCCGGGGTCGGGATCTCCTCCTTGGGGGCGGTCGGACGTCCACCCTGAGGGGGAGCGATCTCCACCCGGAGCACGAGGTGGGGGACCCCGGGGCCGGGTGACCATAGTGCGGGGCCGGTTTCACCGCCGTCCCCGGAGGGCACCCGCAAACCCACTTGCCGGGCGGCAAGTAAGGTCCCGTAGGATGCCCACTAGTCCTTACCTGCCGACCGGCTAGACGCCCCGCTGGGGTCCGTGCGCCGGTCAGAGCCGTTGCCCGGTCCCCGTCCCCCGGCGGCGGTGAACCATGCCCAGGAGGCATTTCGAGCATGTTCCACCGACTTGGACACTTCGTCGTCAAGCGGGCCTGGTGGGTGATCATCGCCTGGGTGATCGCCTCCATCGGCTTGGCGGCCTTCGCACCCAAGATGAGTGCTTCGACCGACGAGTCGGAGTTCCTGCCGAAGCACTACGAGTCGATCCGGGCCTCGGTGCTCCAGGAGGAGAAGTTCCCGGCCGAGTTCTCCCCGGCCGCGATCCTGCTCTTCGAGCGCACCGACGGCGGCGCCCTCACCGACACCGACAAGGCCGACATGGCCAAGGTCGTCAAGGGGCTCACCGACGAGCACATCCCGCTGGTCGAGCAGGTCATCCCGCCGTCCCCGCAGAGCACCTCCAAGGACGGGCACTACGCGATGTCGATGGTCTCCATCGACAAGACGAAGATGCAGACCGACGAGTACAGCGACGCCGCCAAGAAGCTCCGCGACGACGGCAAGAAGCTCGCCGAGGGCACCGCGCTGAAGTACCAGGTCGGCGGCCAGGCCGCGATGGCCCTGGACCAGAAGGAGTCCTCCAGCGCCACCGACGCGATCACCATGGTCGCCACCGTGGTGCTGATCGTGGTCATCGTCGGCGTGATCTTCCGCGGCATCCTGGTCGGCTGGCTGCCGGTGCTGCTCTCGCTGTTCCCGATGATCGCGGCCAGCGGCCTGATCGCCTTCGTCACCAAGCTGTTCGACCTGAAGAGCTCGCCGATCGCCTCCGCGATCCAGATCGTGGTGATCCTCGGCGTCGGCACCGACTACTTCCTGTTCCTGATGTTCCGCTACCGCGAGCGGCTGCGGGCCGGTGACGACCGCAAGTCGGCCGTGGCCAACGGCGTCGGCCGGGTCGGCGAGGCGATCGCCTCGGCGGCCGGCGCGGTCACCGTCGCCTTCGCCGTGCTGCTGCTGTCCGAGCTGGGCATGTTCACCGCGCTCGGCCCGGCGCTGGCCATCTCGGTGATCGTCACCGCGCTGGCCTCGCTCACCCTGACCCCGGCGCTGCTCGCCGTGATCCCGGCCAAGGCCACCTTCTGGCCCGGCCGCAAGTGGATGGAGGAGCCCAAGGGCGCCCGCTTCCACAAGCTCGGCAACACCGTCGGCCGCCGCCCCGGCCTGATCGCGGTGGTCTCCGGCGGCCTGCTGGTGATCCTCTCGCTGGCCGGCCTCGGCTACCAGGGCACCTTCGACATGGCCAAGAGCATGATGCCGAAGGACAAGGAGTCCATGGTCGTCATGGACTCGCTCAGCAAGGGCTTCTCGGCGGGCGCCGCCGACCCGACCCACGTCTTCCTGACCACCGGCGGCGGCAAGCTCGACACCGGCGCGCTGGACGGCTTCGGCGCCAAGCTGGGCCAGGTGCCCGGCGTGGCGGGGGTCGCCCCCGAGCAGAAGATCAGCCAGGACGGCAGCACCGCCGACTTCACGGTGACCCTCAAGGACGCCGCGGCCAGCAACGCGGCGATCGACGCGGTCACCGACCTGCGCTCGACCGCCCACTCGGCCGCCCCCAGCGGCACCGAGGCCGTGGTCGGCGGCACCTCGTCGGTGTACAAGGACATCAACCTGGCGATGACCCACGACTACAAGCTGGTCTTCCCGGTGGCGGGTCTGCTGATCCTGCTGATCCTGGGCCTCCAGCTGCGCAGCGTGGTCGCGCCCTGGTACCTGATGGCCTCGGTCGGCCTCGGCTTCGCGGCCACCCTGGGCGCCACCACGGTGGCCTTCCTCAAGATCGGCACCGAGCCCGGTCTGATGTTCATGCTGCCGATCTTCATCTACCTGTTCGTGGTGGCGATCGGCACCGACTACAACATCCTGATCATCGCTCGGCTCCGGGAGGAGGCCCGCGAGGGCCGCAGCCCGCGCGAGGCGGCCAGGGAGGCGGTCCGGCACGCCGGCCCGACCGTCGCCGCGGCCGGCTTCATCCTGGCGGCGTCCTTCGCCACCTTCATGCTGGCGGGCAACGTCCTGTTCGCCGAGCTGGGCTTCGCCCTGGCCATCGGCATCGTGCTGGCGGCCTTCGTGATGGCGATGTTCTTCACCCCGGCGATCACTGCCCTGCTCGGCAAGAAGGCCTGGTGGCCCGGTCACGGCGCGATGCCCGACCACGGCCCCGAGGCGATCGGCGAGCGCGAGCCGGAGCCGGCCGGCCGGTTCTGACCCGGTGACGCCGGTTCCGACCCGGTGACGGGGGAGGGGGCACGAGGTCCGAACGGACCTCGTGCCCCCTCCGCGCGGTGGCGAAACACGGTGTGACCAGCGCAACCATTGCCGCCATTGACGAGGGCCGACGTGCTATTGTCGAAGCAGTTGCAGTATTGGTTCCCATGAACGTGTGTGTGCGCCTGCTGGTTCCAACCACAGGCGCATTTGTTTTGTCCGGTGTTTAGTCTCCGGATGGGGATCGCGGCTACGTGGGGCGCACGAGGTGTGCGTCCCAATGCCCCAGTGAAAGTGGAGACGGTTATGGCTACCGGCACCGTGAAGTGGTTCAACAGCGAAAAGGGCTACGGCTTCATCGAGCAGGACGGCGGCGGCGCCGACGTCTTCGCCCACTACTCGAACATCCAGTCCACCGGCTTCCGTGAGCTCGTCGAGGGCCAGAAGGTCGAGTTCGACGTCACCCAGGGCCAGAAGGGCCCGCAGGCGGAGAACATCCGCGCCATCTGAGTCCCGGCTCACGCCGACGCACAGATGTCATAGGCGAGGGCCCGTACCTCCACCAGGTACGGGCCCTCGTCCATGCCGCCCGACGGCCGGGGCGGCCCCTCCTCCCCCTTTCCGACGGCCGATCCGATCTCCCGGCTCCCGCGCCCCTTCTCTCCGCGCGCCGGCCGGCGGCCCCCAGGAAGTGGGAACACGCATGCCCGAGCAGTCCCGTCCGCGCACCGACCAGCCCCGCGGCGACCAGCCCCGCGCCGACCGCCCCCGCAGCGGGCAGTCCGCGCGCACCGAGCGGCCGCGCACCCGCAGCGGACAGCCGCGCACCGGCGCCGCCCGCAGCGGCGCGCCGCGCACCGAGCAGCCGCGCCGTCCGCGCGGCCGCGGCGCCGCCCCCGCGGCCGCGCCCGCCGCCGACTTCACGCCCGTGCAGGGCACCCCGTCCCGCCCGCCGGCCGCGAGCTTCGCCGAACTGGAGCTGTCCGCCGGGCTGTTGAAGGAGCTCGGCGCGCAGGGCGTCACCGAGCCGTTCCCGATCCAGGCCGCCACCCTGCCGGACGCGCTGGCCGGACGCGACGTGCTCGGCCGCGGCCGCACCGGCTCCGGCAAGACGCTGGCCTTCGGCCTGCCGCTGCTGGTGCGCACCGCGGGCAAGCGGGCCTCGGCCCGCCGCCCGCTGGCCCTGGTGCTGGTGCCCACCCGCGAGCTGGCCCAGCAGGTCACCGAGGCGCTCGCCCCGTACGCCGGGGTGCTGAACCTGCGGATCACCACCGTGGTCGGCGGCATGTCGATCACCCGGCAGTCCAACCAGGTCCGGCGCGGCACCGAGGTGCTGGTCGCCACCCCCGGCCGGCTGGACGACCTGATCCAGCGCGGCGACGTGTTCCTCGACGAGGTGGCGATCACCGTCCTCGACGAGGCCGACCAGATGGCCGACATGGGCTTCCTGCCGCAGGTCGTCAAGCTGCTGGAACAGGTCGCCGAGGGCGGGCAGCGGATGCTGTTCTCCGCCACCCTGGACCGCAACGTGGACCGGCTGGTCAACCGTTTCCTCACCGACCCGGTCACCCACTCGGTGGACCCGTCGGCCGGGGCGGTCACCACCATGGACCACCACCTGCTCCAGCTGGAGCCCGCCGACAAGGCCGAGACCACCGCCCGGATCGCCGCCCGCGACGGCCGGGTGATCATGTTCGTGCACACCAAGCACGGCGCGGACCGCCTCGCCAAGCAGCTGCGCGCCAACGGCGTGGTCGCCGCCGCGCTGCACGGCGGCAAGTCGCAGCCGCAGCGCAACCGGGTCCTCGACCAGTTCCGCGAGGGCGAGGTCACCGCGCTGATCGCCACCAACGTGGCCGCCCGCGGCATCCACATCGACGGCCTCGACCTGGTCGTCAACGTCGACCCGCCGATCGACCACAAGGACTACCTGCACCGCGGCGGCCGCACCGCCCGGGCCGGCGAGTCCGGCACCGTCGTCACCCTGGTGCTGCCCGAGCAGCGCCGCGAGGTCAACCGGCTGATGAGCATCGCCGGGATCCGCCCGACCGTCACCAAGGTCCGCCCCGGGGACGGCGAGCTGGGGCGCATCACCGGCGCCCGCACCCCGTCCGGCGTGGCCGTGGTCCTGCCGGTCCCGGCCTCGGCCGTCCCCGCCCAGCCGCCGGCCGCGGCCGCGACCGGCGGCACCGAGAACGCCGGCGGCGGACGCGGGCGGGGCCGCGGGCGCGGCGGCGCGAAGCCGCTGGACGGCGAGGGCCGCCGCCGCCCGGCCAAGCGGGCCGACGCCGGCCTGCCCAAGGACCTCGACATGAGCGGCAACCCGCGCCGCCCCCGCCCCAAGCAGCGCCCCGGCGCCGGGAGCCCGCAGATGGCGGCCGGCTTCATCGGCAAGTCCTCCGGGCGGGCGAAGCCGGGCTCCGGCTCGAAGAGCGGCGCCAACTACGGGACGGGGCGCCAGCGGCGCAAGGCCGACTAGGGCTGCCGCTGGGCTGCTGCACCGCCGGCGCGGGGCGGCCGGGTGCCCGGGTCCTTCGGGGCTCCGGAGGCCCGGCGGGTCTGCGCCGGCGGTTTTTTCGGGGGCTGCGCCGCCGTTGCGCGGCGCCGGTCCGCCGGCTGTCGGGGCGGGCTCTACCGGGGCTCAGGACCCGGGGGCGGAGAGGTGGCGGACGGCGGTGACCAGCGGGGCCAGCTCGGGGCGCTGCCCGGCGCTGTCGAGGGCCTCGGTGAGGGCCAGGTCGTTGGTCGGGCGGGCCTGTTCGAGGAGGGCGAGGCCGGCCGGGGTGACGTTGGTGTAGATGCCGCGGCGGTCGGTGGGGCAGAGGTAGCGGGCCAGCAGGCCGCGGTCCTCCAGCCTGGTGACCAGGCGGGTGGTGGCGCTCTGGCTGAGCACGACCGCGTCGGCGAGCTGGTTCATCCGGAAGTGGCCGCCGTCGCCGTCGTGCTGCGCGGAGAGCACGTCCAGGACGGAGAACTCGCGGACGCTGAGCTCGTGTTCGGCCTGGAGGGCGCGCTCGACGTGGGCCTCGATCCGGCCGTGCAGGGCGGTGAGGGCGCACCAGCCGTGCGCCAGTCCGGGGTCCGGTCGGGTCATGGCCCGTGCTCCCTTCGTCGTGGTCCTGTTGGGGACAAGCTTAGTCGAGGTACGCAAATTCCCGCGCCTGCAAGTATGTGGCGGGGGAGCCGGAGGAAGGGCGGCCGCAGTGGAACAGGGAGCACGGCTGGACGCGCAGGAGGCCGCGCTGGACGCGCTGCTGGCGGCGCTCGGCACCGAGGTCCGGACCGAGCCGGACCCGCGCGTCGACGCGCTGGCCGCCCGGGCCCCCGGCTACCCGCAGTACCACCGGATCGGGCACAAGCGGCAGGCCGCGTACCGGCGGCTGGCCGGGGACCGGGCCGCGGTCCGGGCCCACTACGGGGCGGTGCTGGACGCGCTGCTGGCCGACGACGACCCCTCCTCGCCGCGCTGGCTGGCCCAGGTGCTGGCCGTCGCGGGCGGCAGCCGGCGGCTCCAGCAGGAACTGGTCGCGGCCCTGGAGACCGGCGACCCGCTGCGCCGGGTCTGCGCGGTCGGCGCCTGGCGCTGGGCGGACGCCCCGCACCCGGACCTGGCGCAGCGCTTCGAGACCGCCCGCCGGGCGGCGGCCCGGGCCGCCGCCGACCCGTGGGAGCGCGGGCGGCTGGACCCCGACTCCGGTGCCTCGGGGGGCAGTTGACGGGTCGACGGCCCGTCCTGTCCCCCGTGCGAGCTACCCGCAGGTGTCCCCCGGGAGGTGACGATTTCCGTTCGCCGGTTGCCTAACGTTCGATGCAGCCGCGGCGCCCGGGTCGCGGACCGGACCGCAACCGAAGAGGGAAGTCGTCATGAAACTGGTGTGGCAGATCCTGGCCGTGGTGCTGGCCTGCGCGATCGGCGGGCAGAGCGCCACCGCGGTCCAGGACAACCCGTGGCTCTCGCTCCTGGTGGGCGGCCTGGCGGCGGTGCTCGCGGTGGCCGTCTACCGGTGGGTCGTGGGGCGCACCGAGCAGCGCCCGGTCACCGAACTGGCCCCCGGAGGAGCGTCCCGGGCCCTGCTGCGGGGCCTGGTGATCGGGACGGCGATGTTCGGGTGCGTGATGGTGAACATCATCCTCCTCGGGGACTACCGGGTCCAAGGCTTCGGTTCGCTGAGCGGGCCGATCGGGCTGGTCGGCTTCATGGCGGGCGCCGCCGTCACGGAGGAGCTGATGTTCCGCGGCCTGCTCTTCCGGCTGGTGGAGCGCGGCCTCGGGACGTACGCCGCGCTGGCGCTGTCCGGCGTGCTGTTCGGCGCGGCCCACCTGTTCAACCAGGACGCCACCCTGGTGGGCGCCGCCGCCATCGCGATCGAGGCCGGCGGCATGCTCGCCGCCGGGTACGCCGCCACCCGCTCGCTGTGGCTGCCGATCGGCCTGCACTTCGGCTGGAACTTCGCGGAGTCCGGCATCTTCAGCACCGAGGTCTCCGGCAACGGCAGCACGCACGGGCTGCTGGACGCCGCGACGTCGGGCTCCGCGCTGGTCACCGGCGGCGAGTTCGGCCCGGAGGCCAGCGGGTACGCGGTGCTGTTCGGCGCGGTGATGATGGCGGTCTTCCTGCGGCTGGCCCACCGGCGCGGCCGCATCGTCCCCCGGCGGCAGGCCGGGCGCGTCAACGCGCTGGCTACACTCGCCCGGTGATGATCCTTCAGCGGGTCGGCCGGACGTGGCGCGGACTCCACGTCACCCTGCGCGACCTCCCGCTCGGGGCCCTGCTGGTCGCCGCCTCGTTCGTCCCGGCGCTGCGCGGCAACGGGACGGAGCTCGGCGACCTGCCGACCCGCGCCTTCGACGCGCTCGCCGTCCTGGCCGTCGGGGCCGAGGGCCTCTCCCTCGTGCTGCGCCGGCGCTGGCCGGCCGTCAGCCTGGCGCTGGTGGCGGCCGGCTTCGCCCTCGACCAGCTGCGCGGCTACCACTCGTTGGCCGGCACCGCCCTGCCGCTCGCGCTGATCAGCGCGGGCTCCCACCTGGAACGGCACCGGCGCGCCGCCGTGGTCCTCCTCTCCGCGGCGTACCCGCCGCTGGCGGTGGCGCTCACCCGGCTCGGCTCCGGCACCGAGACGCCGACCGGGTTCGCCACTTTCTACCTGGTGCTCGCGGCGGCCTGGGGGGCCGGGGCGTGGCTGCGCTCCACCCGGGCCGCGGAGGACGGGCGCCGCGAGGCCGTCGCCGCCGAGGTCCGGGCCGCCGAACGCGCCCGGATCGCCCGGGAGTTGCACGACGTGGTGACCCACCACGTGACCGCGATGGTGATCCAGGCCGAGGCCGCCCGCTACCTGACCGCCGACCCCGGGCGGCTCGAACAGTCGCTGACCGCCGTCAGCGACACCGGCCGGCTCGCCATCGCCGACCTGCGCCACCTGCTGGACCTGCTCAACCCCGACCACGGCACCGGCCCGGCGGCGGGCGCGGAGCCCAGGACACCGGTGGTCGGCCGGGTCCGCACCCTGGTCGAGCAGACCCGCCGGGCCGGACAGCCCGTCGAGTTCACCGAACAGGGCACCCCGCCGGCCCCGGCCGGCAGCGCCGACCTGGTCGTCCACCGGGTGGTGCAGGAATCGCTCACCAACGCCCTCAAGTACGCTCACGGCAGCCGGACTTCGGTACGGATACGGTACGGCGGAGAGGGGATCACCGTGGAGGTCAGCACGGACGGCACCGGCACCCGGGCCGCCGTCGCCACCGGCGGCGGGCGGGGCCTGGCGGGCCTGCGCGAGCGCGTCGACGTCCTGGGCGGCGAGTTCAGCGCCGGGCCGGAACCCGACGGCGGCTTCACCGTCCGGGCGCACCTCCCCGCCGGGGCCGCCGCGTGAGCGCGCCGATCCGGGTCCTGGTCTGCGACGACCAGCTACTGGTCCGCACCGGCCTGGTCACCATCATCGGCGCCCAGCCCGACATGGAGGTCGCGGGCGAGTGCGGGGACGGGCGCACCGGCGTCGAACTCGCCCGCGCGCTACGGCCCGACGTCGTCGTGATGGACATCCGGATGCCGGTCCTCGACGGACTCGAAGCCACCCGCCTGCTGGCCGGCATCGCCGTGCCCGACCCGGTCAAGGTCCTCGTGGTGACCACGTTCAACCTCGACGAGTACGTGTACGAGGCCCTGCGGGTCGGCGCCAGCGGCTTCCTCCTCAAGGACGCGCCCCCGGACCGGCTGCTGCACGGCATCCGCACCGTGGCCGGCGGAGCGGCCCTCCTCGACCCCGACGTGACCCGCCGGCTCGTCGGGCACTACGCCGCCCGGATCCGCCCCGCCGGGGACCCCGCCCGGGACATCCCGCTCACCCCCCGCGAACTCGAGGTCCTCCGGCTCCTCGCGGACGGCCTCTCCAACAGCGAGATCGCCGCGGCCCTCGTCATCAGCCAGGAGACCGTCAAGACCTTCGTCTCCCGCATCCTCACCAAACTCCAGCTCCGCGACCGCGTCCAGGCCGTCGTCTACGCCTACCGGCACGGCCTGGCAGCCTGAGCCGACGCACCGTCAGGCGGTGCGGGCGGCGGTTGCGTCGGTGGCGGCTGCGGCTTCGGCGTGGCGGGTGAGGAGGAGGCGGGCCAGTTCGGGGGCGGCGCCGAGGACCGGGGCGAGGTGGTCGGTGGCGGCGGCCGTCGCGGCGGTGGCGATCCGGTCGGGGAGGAGGCCGGGGGCCAGGAGGTACGGGGCGACGGCGGTGGTGCGGACGGCCGGGACGGCGCGGAGCTCGGCCAGGGCGTCCGGGACGGTCGGGGTGGTCGCGGAGGCGTAGGCCGTGGTGACGGCGGCCCAGCCGCGGGTGCGGCGCCACTCGGCGGCCACCGCGCGGGTGGTGGCGTTGGCGGCCGGGTCGGAGGAGCCGGCGGCGGCCAGCACCACGCCGGTGCGGGCCCGGACGGCCGGGTCGGCGACGTCCAGGCCGGTTTCGGCGAGCCGGCGGTCCAGGGCGGCCAGCAGCAGCGGGGAGGGCCCGAGGACGTCCGCGACGGGGATCGGCGAGCCCGCGGCGCGCAGGGCGGCCGGGATGTCGTGCTTGGCGTGGAACGCGCGGTTGAGCAGCAGCGGGACGGCGATCGCGCCGGTCAGGCGTGGGGCGACCTGGGCGATCCGCGGGGCGCAGTGGTCCAGGTAGGCGGTGGTGACGGGCAGGTGCGGGGCCAGGGCGCGGACGGCGTCGGCGAGGGCCTCGACGGTGGCGGCGTGGCGGGGGTCGCGGGAGCCGTGCGCGAGGAGGAGCAGCGGCGGGGTGGACGCGCCGGGCGGGACGGGCGTACGGCGCGCGGGGGCAGGGGCGGTACCCGGTTGCGGGTGGTGGCCTTCCGCTGCGCGCAGTTCCCCGCGCCCCTGATGGGGCGCGGGGGTGCTGCGTTCCGTGCTGGGAGCCATGCGGTCAGCGGGAGTTGACGAGGAGGCCGCGGCTGCGCAGGACGCGGCGCTCCAGCGGGGAGAAGAAGAGCAGGTCGATGGCGACGCCGACGAACAGGATCAGCAGGATGCCGAGCAGGACGCCGGACATGTTGGAGAACTCGCGCTGGTTCTCCAGGTAGCGGCCGAGGCCGAGGCCCAGGTCGGGGGAGGCGGCGATGAGTTCGGCGGCCATCAGGGAGCGCCAGGAGAAGGCCCAGCCCTGCTTGAGCCCGGCCAGGTAGCCGGGGAGCGCGGCGGGCAGCAGGACGTGGCGGGCGCCGCGCAGGCCGGTCGCGCCGAGGGTCTGGCCGGCCCGCAGGTAGATCGGCGGGACCTGGTCGATGCCGCTGATCAGGCCGTTGGCGATGGACGGGACGGCGCCGAGCAGGATGACCGCGTACATGGCGGAGTTGGTGATGCCGAGCCAGATGATCGCGGCGGGCACCCAGGCCACCGAGGGCAGCGACTGCAGGCCGGAGAGGACCGGGCCGAGCGCGGCCCGCACCGGCTTGATCCGGGCGACGACCAGGCCGATCGGGGTGCCGATGACGACGGACAGCACGAAGCCGGACAGGCCGCGCCAGACGCTGGTCCAGATGATCGAGAACAGCGTTCCGGCGTACCAGAGTTCGGTGAGCGAGTGCCAGACGTCGGAGGGGCTGGGGAGCTTGTCGGGGGTGGTGAGTTCGAGGCTGTAGGCGAGCTGCCAGACGGCCAGGACCAGCACCGCGCCGAGGACGGGCGGCAGGACCTTCTGGCGCAGCACCGCGGAGAGCGGGGGGCGCTGCGCCTGGACGGTCTCCAGGGCGTCGAGGCCCGCCTCGACGCTCGCGTTGTCGGCGGACTCGTCCTTGGCGAGGGGAGCGGCGGCGGTGTCAGTGCTGGACATGGCGGCGGATCTCCCCACGCAGTTCTTCGGTGATCTCGATGGACAGATCCGCGACCCCGGCGGACTCGATGCGGCGCGGCTGCGGCAGGTCGATGCGCCACTCCTTGGCGACCCGGCCGGGGCGGGAGGAGAGCAGCACGACGCGCTGGGCGAGGCGGACGGCCTCGCGGACGTTGTGGGTGACGAACAGGACGGCGAGCTGCTTCTCCGCCCAGATCCGGGTGATCTCGTCGTGCAGGACGTCGCGGGTGATGGCGTCGAGCGCGGCGAACGGCTCGTCCATCAGCAGCACCTGGGAGCCCTGGGCGAGCGAGCGGGCCAGGGCGACGCGCTGGCGCATGCCGCCGGACAGCTCGTGGACGCGCTTCTTGTACGAGCCGCCCAGGCGGACGAGTTCGAGCAGCCGCTCGGCCTCGGGGCGGCGCTGCTCCTTGGGGACGCCGGCCAGGCGCAGCGCGAGTTCGATGTTGCGGCCCGCGGTGAGCCAGGGGAACAGGGCGTGGTCCTGGAACATCAGGGCGGGGCGGCCGCCGGGCACCTCGATGGTGCCGGAGGTCGGCTTGTCCAGGCCGGCCACCAGGTTGAGCAGGGTGGACTTGCCGCAGCCGGAGGCGCCGAGCAGGGTGACGAACTCGCCGGGTGCGACGGTGAGGTTGATGTCCTCCAGCACCGGTGCGGCGGTGCCGGGGCGGCCGAAGGTCTTGTGCACGTGCGAGATCCGGACGGCGGTGTCGCCGTCCGGGCGGCCCGCGCCGGGGGCGTCGGGCGAGGTGGTCAGTGCCGTGGTCACGGGCACCTCCTGCAGGTGTGGTTCCGGGCAGGGAAGGGATCGGTGTCCGGGGTCCGGCCCCGCGCCCGCCCGGTGAGTGGGCATCGGGTGGGCGGGCGCGGGGCGCGGACCTCGGGGCCTGGGAGGACTTACTTGGTGCCCAGGCCGGCGTCGGCGACGGCGGCCTGGTTGTTCTCCTTCAGCACCTTGTTGAGCAGGGTCAGGTCGTAGATCCCGTCCAGGTTGGGCTTCTTGAGCAGCCCGGCGGTGACGGCGTGGTCGGCCTCGGCCTGCAGGGTGTTCGCCAGCGGGTCGTCGATGAAGTCGATGTCCTGCCAGGCCGGGTCGAGGATCGAGGCGTCCAGCGCGTTGCCCGCGTCGGCCTTGATCTGGGCGTTGGCGACGTCCTTGGCCTGGGCCGGGTTGGCCTTGATCCAGGCGTTGGTCTTCACCGAGCCGCGCAGCACGGCCTCCACCACGTCCGGGTGCTCCTTGAGGAACTTCTGCGAGACGATGATGTTGGTGATGACGAACTTCTTGTCCGGCCAGACGTCCTTCTCGTTGAGCAGGACCTTCGCGCCGAGGGTGACCAGCTTGGAGGCGGTCGGCTCGGGCACCCACGCGCCGTCGATCGAGCCGGACTTGTAGGCGTCGGGGGTGACCTTGTTGTCGGTGCGCAGCACCTTCACGTCGCCGTCGCCGGTCTGGGCGTCGACCTTGTAGCCCTTCCCCGCCAGGTAGTTGAGCAGGGCGACGTCCTGGGTGTTGCCGAGCTGCGGGGTGGCGATCTTCTTGCCCTTGAGGTCGTCCAGGGTGTTGATCTTCTCCGGGTTGACCACCAGCTTGACGCCGCCGGAGGCCGAACCGCTGATGATCTTCAGCGACTTGCCGCCGGACTGGGTGAAGCCGTTGATCGACGGGGAGGGGCCGATCCAGCCGATGTCGATCGAGCCGGCGTTCAGCGCCTCGATCTCGGCCGGGCCGGCGTTGAAGACCTGGGTCTTGATCTGGGTGCCGCCCAGCTCCTGCTGGATGATGCCCTGCTTGAGGCCGACCAGCGCGGTGCCGTGGGTGAGGTTGGCGAAGTAGCCGATCTTCACGGTGTCCGCGGAGAGCTTGGCGCCGCTCGCGGCGGGCTTGGCGGAGGCGGAGGCCTTGTCGTCGCTCTTGGAGCCGTAGGAGCAGGCCGACAGCAGGCCGGCGGTGGTCAGCACGGCGACGGTCGCCACGGCGGAGCGTCTGATCCGGCCGGCGCGGGGGCGTGCGGAGGTATGGGTGGGCTGAGAGCTCGGTGCCATGAGAGGTGTCCCGTTTCGGAGAGGAGGAAGGTTCGTGCCTGACGTGCTGCCGGGGCCGGGCCGCCTCCGCCGTGCCTGCTGTGGGGAGGAACGGCGGCAGCGGGCCCGGTGACAGGGGCTCAGCGCCCCTGTCCGCCCCCACATCGCGTCAGGCCGCCCTGGCCGCTGCCGAGGACGCCGCTGCCGATGCGGCCGCCTTCCTTGTCCATGCCCGAGAACGCCTCGCTGGGCATCAGACCCAGTCCTCCTCTTGGGAAGCGTCGGTGGTGCTGACGGTGTCGAACGCCTCGCCCGCCATGCCGGCGGTGAGCGTGGTGCCGTCGGACGGGTCGATCAGGACGAACGAGCCCGTGCGGCGGTTGTCGGTGTAGTCGTCGAGGGCCAGCGGCTCGGCGGTGCGCAGCACCACGTGGCCGATGTCGTTGACGTTCAGCCCCTCGGCGCCGGGGCGCCGCTCCAGGGTGTCGATGTCGATCCGGTAGTCGATCTCCTTGACGAGGGCGCGCACGGTGCGGGTGGTGTGCTTGAGCAGCACCTTCGCCCCGACGTGCAGCGGGCGCTCGTTGAGGTGGCAGACCGTGGCCCGGACGTCCTTGGTGGGGACGGGGGCGGGGGCGGCCGCGATCAGGTCGCCGCGGGAGATGTCGATGTCGTCCGCGAGGCGGACCGTCACCGACTGCGGGGCCCAGGCGATCTCGGTGCTCTCGCCGAGCGCGTCGATCGCCGCGACGGTGGTGGTGTGGCCGGAGGGCAGCACCGTCACCGGGTCGCCGACCCGCAGCACGCCGGAGGCCAGCTGGCCCGCGTAGCCGCGGTAGTCGTGGAACTCCTCGCTCTGCGGCCGGATCACGTACTGGACCGGGAAGCGGGCCGGTTCGGCGCTCGGGTCGGTGCCGACCGGCACCGTCTCCAGGTGCTCCAGCAGGGTCGGGCCGCCGTACCAGTCCATGTTCGCGGAGGGCTCGACCACGTTGTCGCCGGCCAGCGCCGAGATCGGCACCGCCACGACGTCCTTGACCCCGAGCGAGGCCGCGTACGCGGTGAACTCCTCGGCGATGGCGGCGAACACCGGCTCCGCGTACGCGACCAGGTCCATCTTGTTGACGGCCAGGACCACGTGCGGGACGCGCAGCAGGGCGGCGACCGCGGCGTGCCGGCGGGTCTGCTCGACCACGCCGTTGCGGGCGTCGACGAGCACCACGGCCAGCTCGGCGGTGGACGCGCCGGTCACCATGTTGCGGGTGTACTGCACGTGGCCGGGGGTGTCGGCGAGGATGAACCGGCGCCGGGCGGTGGCGAAGTAGCGGTACGCCACGTCGATGGTGATGCCCTGCTCGCGCTCGGCCCGCAGGCCGTCGGTGAGCAGCGCCAGGTCGGGGGCCTCCTGGCCGCGCCGGCGGGAGGCGTGCTCGACGGCCTCCAGCTGGTCGGCCAGCACCGACTTGGAGTCGTGCAGCAGCCGGCCCACCAGGGTGGACTTGCCGTCGTCGACGGAGCCCGCGGTGGCGAAGCGCAGCAGCGAGGTGGCGGTTGCTTCCTGGGTGGTGCTCATTGCTTAGAAGTACCCCTCGCGCTTGCGGTCTTCCATCGCGGCCTCGGACATCTTGTCGTCGGCGCGCGTCGCCCCTCGTTCGGTGAGGCGGGAGGCGGCGATCTCGGTGATCACGGCCTCGATGGTGTCGGCGTCGGAGTCGACCGCGCCGGTGCAGGACATGTCGCCCACGGTGCGGTAGCGCACCAGGCGGGTCTCCACCTGCTCGGTCTCCTTCGGGCCGCCCCACTCGCCGGCGGTCAGCCACATGCCGTCGCGCTTGAACACCTCGCGGCGGTGGGCGTAGTAGATCTCCGGGAGCTCGATGCCCTCGCGCTCGATGTACTGCCACACGTCCAGCTCGGTCCAGTTGGACAGCGGGAAGACCCGGACGTGCTCGCCGACCGCGTGCCGGCCGTTGTACAGCGACCACAGCTCGGGGCGCTGGCGGCGCGGGTCCCAGGCGCCGAACTCGTCGCGCAGCGAGAAGACGCGCTCCTTGGCGCGGGCCTTCTCCTCGTCGCGGCGGCCGCCGCCGAACACGGCGTCGAACTTGTTGGACTCGATGCCGTCCAGCAGCGGGACGGTCTGCAGCGGGTTGCGCAGCCCGTCGGCGCGCTCGCGCAGCACGCCGCGGTCGATGAAGTCCTGGACGGAGGCGACGTGCAGCCGCAGGTTGTGCTTGGCGACCGCGCGGTCCCGGTAGGCCAGTACCTCGGGGAAGTTGTGCCCGGTGTCGACGTGCAGCAGGGCGAACGGCACCGGCGCGGGCGCGAACGCCTTCAGCGCCAGGTGCAGCATCACGATGGAGTCCTTGCCGCCGGAGAACAGGATCACCGGCCGCTCGAACTCGCCCGCGACCTCGCGGAAGATGTGCACCGACTCGGCCTCCAGGGCGTCCAGGTGCGACAGCGCGTACGGGCTGTCCTCGGCCTGGACCAGGCGCTGCGTGGTGACGGTCATGCCAGTCCCCTTTCGGTCAGGAAGGCGTGCAGTTCGGCGGCGGACTCGGCCACCGACCGGCCCTGCGTCTGCAGGCGCAGTTCCGGCTTCTCGGGGGCCTCGTACGGGTCGTCGACCCCGGTCAGGCCGGAGATCTCGCCGGCCGCCTGCTTGGCGTACAGGCCCTTGACGTCCCGCTCGGAGCAGAGCTCGACCGGGGTGGCGACGTGGATCTCCAGGAACTCGGTGCCGTTCGCGGCGTGCCGCTCGCGCACCGCGGCGCGGGAGTCGGCGAACGGGGCGATCACCGGGGCGAGCACCTTGACGCCGTTGGCCGCCAGCTTCTCGGCGACGAAGCCGATCCGGGTGACGTTGGTGTGCCGGTCCTCGCGGGTGAAGCCCAGGCCCTTGGAGAGGAACTCGCGGATCTCGTCACCGTCCAGCACCTCGACCCGGTGGCCCTCGGCGCGCAGCCGCTCGGCCAGCGCGAACGCGAGGGTGGTCTTGCCCGCGCTGGGCAGGCCGGTCAGCCACACGGTGGCGCCGCGCTCGCGGCCCGCGGCCAGAGTGTCGGCGGTGGTCACGGTGGTTACTCCTGAAGGTCGGTGACGGTGGTTCAGTGGGGGGTGCGGCTCAGAGGTGGATGCCGCACTCGGTCTTGCCGGAGCCCGCCCAGCGGCCGGCCCGGCCCTGTTCGCCCTCGCCGGGCTTGGCGGTGCAGGACAGCGGCGAGCAGCCGATCGAGGTGTAGCCCTCCCACAGCAGCGGGTTCAGCAGCACCCCGTTGGCCTGCACGTAGGCGTCCACGTCGTCCTGCGTCCAGCGGGCGATCGGGGCGATCTTCACCTTGCGGCGCTTGGCGTCCCAGGCCACCACCGGGGTGTTGGCGCGGGACGGCGACTCGTCGCGGCGCAGGCCGGTCGCCCAGGCGTCGTACGCGCCCAGGCCGCGGTTCAGCGGCTCGACCTTGCGCAGCGAGCAGCACAGGTCCGGGTCCCGGTCGTGCAGGTTCGGCCCGTACTGGGCGTCCTGCTCGGCGACGGTGAGCTTCGGGGTCAGCGTGATCACGTTGACCGGCATGGTCGCGGCGACCGCGTCCCGGGTGCCGATGGTCTCCGCGAAGTGGTAGCCGGTGTCCAGGAAGACCACGTCCACGCCGGGCAGCGCGGTGGAGGCCAGGTGGGCGACCACCGCGTCCTCCATCGAGGACGTCACGCAGAACCGCTTGCCGAAGGTGTCGGCGGCCCAGCGCAGCACTTCCTGCGCGGTGGCCTCCTCCAGCTCGCGGCCGGCCTCGACGGCTATCGCCTCGTAGTCAGTGGCGGTCGTCATGTCCGTTACCCCCGTCGGTCGTTGACAGCAGTCCGAGGAACTTCAGCTGGAAGCCCCGGCGGCAGGCCCGGCATTCCCACGCGCCGTGGCCGCTCTCGGACGGGCGCAGGTCCTCGTCCCCGCAGTACGGGCAGTAGAAGGGCGCCGCTCGCTCGCTCACGACAACTGCTCCTCGGTGGCCCGGACCGCCCACTGGGCGAACCGCTCGCCGTCCTGGCGGTCGGCCTGGTAACGGGTCAGCAGGCGCTCGACGTAGTCGGGCAGTTCGGCGCTGGTGACCTTCAGGCCGCGGATCTTGCGGCCGAAGCCGGCGTTCTCGAAGCCGAGCGCGCCGCCCAGGTGGATCTGGAAGCCCTCGACCTGCTCGCCGTTCTCGTCGGTGACCAGCTGGCCCTTGAGGCCGATGTCGGCGGTCTGGATCCGGGCGCAGGCGTTCGGGCAGCCGTTGATGTTGATGCTCAGCGGCTCGTCGAACTCCGGCAGGCGGCGCTCCAGTTCGTCGATCAGGGTGCGGCCGCGGTCCTTGGTGTCGACGATCGCCAGCTTGCAGTACTCGATGCCGGTGCAGGCCAGCGTGCCGCGGCGGAAGGTGGACGGCTTGACCCGCAGGTCGAGCGCCTCCAGGCCGGCCACCAGCGAGTCGACCCGGTCCCCGGCGACGTCCAGCACGATCAGTTTCTGCTCGACCGTGGTGGCGACCCGGCCCGAGCCGTGCTCGGCGGCCAGGTCGGCGATCTGCTGGATCAGCTTGCCGGAGAGGCGGCCGACCTTCGGGGCGAAGCCGACGTAGAACTTCCCGTCGTTCTGCGGGTGCACGCCGACGTGGTCGCGCCACTGGTTGGAGGGCTGCTCGGGGCCCGGGCCGTCGACCAGTTCGCGCTTCAGGTACTCGTCCTGCAGCACCTGGCGGAACTTCTCCACGCCCCAGTCGGCGACCAGGAACTTCAACCGGGCCCGGTTGCGCAGGCGGCGGTAGCCGTAGTCGCGGAAGATGCCGACCACGCCGGCCCAGACCTCCGGGACCTCCGCCAGCGGCACCCAGGCGCCCAGCCGGACGCCCAGCTTGGGGTTGGTGGACAGGCCGCCGCCGACCCAGAGGTCGAAGCCCGGGCCGTGCTCGGGGTGGACCACGCCGACGAAGGCGATGTCGTTGATCTCGTGCACCACGTCGAGCAGCGGCGAGCCGGAGATCGCGGTCTTGAACTTGCGCGGGAGGTTCGAGAACTCCTTGTTGCCGATGTACTCGCGGTGGATCTCGTCGACCGCCCAGGTGCCGTCGATGATCTCGTCGGCGGCGATGCCCGCCACCGGCGAGCCGATCACCACGCGCGGGCAGTCGCCGCACGCCTCGGTGGTGGACAGGCCGACCGACTCCAGCTTCTCCCAGATCGCCGGGACGTCCTCGATCCGCACCCAGTGGAACTGGACGTTCTGGCGGTCCGTCACGTCGGCGGTGCCGCGGGCGTACTGCTCGGACGCCTCGCCGATGGCGCGCAGCTGGGCCACCGTCAGCTGGCCGCCGTCGATGCGCACCCGCATCATGAAGAACTCGTCCTCGAGCTCGTGCGGCTCCAGGATCGCGGTGCGGCCGCCGTCGATGCCCTGCCGGCGCTGGGTGTACAGGCCCCACCAGCGCATCCGGCCGCGCAGGTCGGCCGGGTCGATCGACTGGAAGCCGCCCTTGGAGTAGATCGTCTCAATGCGCGTCCGCACGTTGAGACCGTCGTCGTCCTTCTTCAGCTGCTCGTTGGCGTTGAGCGGGGTGTAGTGGCCCATCGCCCACTGGCCCTCGCCGCGGTGGCGGGTCACCTTGCGGGCGGCGGGGCGGGCCGCGGGCGCGGCGCCGTCCTGAGGCTCGACCGTGTCGGGAGTGCGGGCCATGGTGTCAGTCCTTTGAGCGGCTTGGCAGGTGCGAGGTGCTGGCGGTCCCCGGACGCGCTCCGCTCCCACCTGCGGCGTTCTCGGGCAGGCGGCGGGAGAGGGTGACGCTGGGCCGGGCAGGGTCTTGCGCACATCCGCGACGGCGGGGATGGCGCCGGTGCGGTGCGGCGTACGAAGGGCTCAGGTCACCGGACAGATGGCGCTGGACACGCGAAGGAGGTCGACGTGGAGTCGGCCAACTAGGGTGGTTCCGGCGCTAGACATGGCAAGAGATTCGCACGGCGAGCGACTCGCGGTCCACTAACGTCCGAATCCTGGACTCCATCGTTCCGAATGGTGGGACCGGCCCCGAGGCGGGGCTGCTCGCGGCCCCGCGGGGGTTCCGTTCCCGGCGGCGGCGCACGGGGCCCGCGGCCCGGGCCGATACCGTAGGGGCGTGCAAGCAGCAGGCAGTACCCCCCACCCGGCCGGAGGACCCGGGCCCGCCGGCGACCGGCCCTCCCGCCGCCGCGGCGGACGGCGCCGCGCCGCCAAGCGGAACACCTGGTACGGCACCGTGTGGGCGCTGGTGAAGGACACCACCAACACCTGCGTCGAGTACCGCGTCACCGGACTCGCGGCGGAGGCGGCCTTCTTCACCCTGCTGTCGATCCCGCCGCTGCTGCTCTGCCTGGCCGGCACCCTCGGCTACCTCGACGACATCCTCGGGGCCGGCACCATCAACAAGCTCAAGAACGACATCGTCTCAGCAGCTGGGACGGTGCTCTCACCGAGCTCCATCGACGAGATCGTCCAACCCCTGCTGCAGGACGTCTTCGACAGCGCCCGGCCGGACCTGATCTCGATCGGCTTCCTGCTCTCGCTCTGGTCCGGCTCCCGGGCGCTGTACATCTTCATCGACACCATCACCGTGATGTACGGCCTCGACGGCAAGCGCGGCCTGGTCAAGACCCGGCTGATGTCGCTCGGCCTCTACCTCGGCGCACTGGTGATCGGCTCCCTGGTGCTGCCGCTGCTGGTCGCCGGGCCCGGCCTGCTGATCAACACCTTCCCGAGCTGGACCGGGGCGATCACCAGCTTCTACTGGCCCGCCGCGATCGTCCTGCTGATCGTCTCCCTCACCACCCTCTACCACGTGGCCGTCCCGGTCTCCACGCCCTGGCGCGAGGACATCCCCGGCGCGCTGGTCGCCCTGCTGGTCCTGGTGGTCTGCAGCGTCGCCCTGCGGCTCTACCTGGTCAGCTCGGTCGAGGGCCACTCCGTCTACGGCTCGCTGGCCGCCCCCGTCGCCGTGCTGCTGTGGATCTTCGTGGTGGCGCTGGCCGTGCTCATCGGCGCCGCCATGAACGCCGCGATAGACCGCCGCTGGCCCACCGTCGAGACCGCCGACGCCCGCGCCGAGAACGAGCGCATCGCCGAGGACGCCGCCGTCCAGCGCGGCCGCGAGGCCGCCGCCCGCCGGGCCGCCGAACGCGCCGACCGGGCCCGCCAGTTCGGCCTCGCCGACGGCCACGACGAGGAACTCTTCGACGAGGACGAGGACGACGACGTCCCCAGCGAGTACCCGGAGCGCTGGGCCTCCTTCCTCCCCTACGGCGACGTCCGGCGCCGGATCGGCGGCGGGGGCGAGCGCCGCCGCCGCTCCGGGCCGTGAACGGCGGCCCCGGCCGCCGGGGTGGCGGGGCCGCCGCCGCCGTTGTTGCTGCTACTGCTACTGCTACTGCTACTGCTACTGCTGCTGATGCTGCGCGGCAGCGGACAGCAGGGCGTGCACCAGGGAACCGGCCAGCGCGGCCGGGTCGGGGGCGGCGGGGCCCGGGCGGAGGGTGAGCGTGCCGCCCCGGAAGCGGACCCGCACCAGGCCGTCCGGGCCGCGCAGCGCCAGCACCGCGCAGCCCGGGTGCCGCCGCCACACCTCCTCGTCCGACCCGTCCGGGTGCTCGCCGTGCAGCACGTCCGCCAGGTGCCGCACCCGGGCCGGTTCGTCCGTCCGGGCCGCCAGGTGCCGGTCGCACCGGGCCGGGACGCCCGGGGCGGCCGGGAGCCGGACCGTCACCGTCACCGCCATCGGCCGCCCCCGCTCCCTCTCCTGCTTCCGTTCCTGCTGTTGCTGTCGCTGCCGCTTCCGTCGGGCCGGTCGGGGCCGGTGAACAGCGGGGCGGGCGGGGGCAGTGGCGGTTCCGCGGCGGGGTGGGCGGGCTCGCCCAGGTCCAGCACCCGGTACAGCAGGCGGCGGATCCGGGGCAGGAACGCGCCCGGCTCGGAGGAGATCCGGGCCCCGATCGCCGCGTACGCCTCCGGCCGGTAGAGCCCGTCCGCGTACGCGAGCTGCCGGTCCAGCGGGTGCGCCGGGTCCAGCGCCGGGGCGGTGCGCGCCAGTTGGACGCCCGGCGAGTCCGGGTTGACGTTCCGGTGCGGGAACCGGGCCAGCAGGATCCGGGCCCCGGTGAGCGAGGCGTACAGCGTCACCGAGCCGTGGTCGCCGATCACGTAGTCGGCGGCCACCAGCAGCGGACGCCAGTCGGTCTGCGGGGCGACCAGCGCCACCGTCCCGCCGGACACCCCCTCCACCCAGCGGCGCACCTGCCAGCCGCCGTGCCCCGCCGTCACGTTGGGGTGCACCACCAGCGCCGTCCGGAAGCGTCCGGCGGGCAGCTCGCGCACCAGCCGGGGCAGCAGCGCGTCCAGCCCGCCGAACACCGAGTCCGGCCCCCAGGTCGAGCAGAGCAGCACCAGCCGCTCCCGCTCGCCCAGGCCCAGCGCCGCCCGGAACTCCGCCCGCCGGGGCAGTGCGGCGAGGATCCGGTCGTGGTCCCCGTCGCCGACCACCTCCGCGATCGGCACCACCTCCGGGCAGGACTGCTCCAGCGCCGCCAGGTCGTCCCGGTGCGCCAGCGCGTACGCCGCCGCGTTCGGGCGGCCCTCCCACAGCAGGTAGTTCCGGCCCAGGCCGGAGACCTCCCGCGGGCCGTTGCCGTTGCCGTTGCCGGCGCTACTGCTGGTGCTGTTGGCGTGCCGCTGCTCCCGGACGCCCGTCACCGAGCCCGCGGGCGGCAGCGCCCGGGCCAGCTTCAGGTGTCCGGCCCCGTGCGGCAGCCGCACCAGCGGGCCGCGGACCTGTTCGATCCCCTGCGAGCCGGCGGCCAGCACCAGGTCGAACTCGGTGGCCACCGCCTGCTCCCACGGCACCACCGTGCCGCCGAGCCCCATCAGGAACGCCGCCACCCCCTCGTTGAACGCGTGCGGCGCGACGGTGAACACCACCTGCACCCGCAGGTCCGCCGCCAGCAGCTCGCACACCTCGCGCAGCCGCTGCCCGTACACCACCGTGTGCACGACCGCCAGCACCCGCTTGCGGTCGAGCAGAGTCGCCCAGGACATCGGGCCTCCCCCCTTCCTTCCCGTTCTCCTCCCGGCCTTCCACCGGGACGGCGGGCCCCGTGCACCGCCGTCGGGGGAGGGATGTCCGGGCGCGGTGGCGGGACGGCTGGAGAACCCTTGCGCGGCTTGCGGAACCCTTGCGTCCGGCCGTAAGCCCCAACTTCCTTGCTGTGCAGGCGAGTTGACGACACCTCGCGGACCGGCGGAAATTCGGTGGCGCGGGTGACGGGAGGGGACTACCGTGGCGTCCGCCGATCGAGCGCACCCCGGGCGGGGTGGGCGAGGCGTGTCCGGAGAGGAAGGAGGTGAGGACCGTGAGGCCTGTTCTCGCAGGTGTTTTCCGCTGTGTTCAGAAGTCTGCCGAGTCCATTACCCCCTGGCCCCCGGCCCGCCGTCCTCCGGCGTCGCGCACCCGCTGACGCCCTCCGGCCGGGGCCGCCCGTTCCCTCGAAGGGTCCCCGTTGATCACCATGCAGGTCCCCACCCGCCCCTCCGCCCCCTCCCCGTCCGCCCACCCGCTGTCCGGGCTCGGCTGGACGGACGACCGGGCCGCCGCGTTCGCCCCGCTCGCCGCCACCGGGCTGCTGCCCGGCCGGATCGTCCGGATGGACCGCGGCAGCTGCGAAGTACTGCTCGTCGACCCCGGGAGCGGGGAGCCGGCCGTGCAGCGCGCCGCCACCCGCCCGGTCATGACGGCCGACACCGCGCACAACCCCTGTACGGGGGACTGGGTCGCGTTCGACCCGGCCGCCCGTCCCGCCCCCGCCCTCGCGGCGGTGCTGCCCCGCACCACCGCGATCATCCGCAAGGGCGCCCACAAGCGCTCCGAAGGCCAGGTCCTGGCCGCCAACGTCGACACCGTACTGATCGCCGTCTCGCTCGCCGCGGAACCCGATCCCGGCCGGATCGAGCGCCTGCTCGCCCTCGCCTGGGAGTCCGGGGCCGAACCGCTGATCGTCCTGACCAAGTCCGACCTGGTCCACGACGGCGACTTCGTCCGGGCGGACGTAGAGGCGATCGCACCCGGTGTCACCGTACTGACGGTCAGCGCCGAAACCGGCGAGGGGATGGACGAACTGCGTGCCCGGGCCACCGGCTCCTGCGCGCTGATCGGCCAGTCCGGCGCGGGCAAGTCCACCCTCACCAACGCCCTCGCCGAGACGTCCGCGATGACGGTCCAGCAGGTCCGTTCCGTCGACGAGAAGGGCCGTCACACCACCACCGTCCGCGAACTCGTCCCGCTCCCGGCCGGCGGCGCCGTCATCGACACCCCCGGCCTGCGCGGCGTCGGCCTCTTCGGCGGCGAGGGCATCGACCAGGCCTTCGCCGACATCAGCGCCCTCGCCGCCGACTGCCACTACACCGACTGCTCCCACCGCAGCGAACCCCGCTGCGCCGTCCGCACCGCCCTCGCCGACGGCACCCTGCCCGAACGCCGCTGGGAGAGCTACCTCAAGCTCCAGCGCGAGAACGACTGGATCGCCGCCCGCACCGACGCCCGCCTCCGCGCCGAACGCGCCCGCCACCGCAAGCACCTCACCAAGACCACCCGCACCCGCCCCAAGCCCTGACCCCGCGCCTCCGGGCCCCTCGCTTCCGGGCCCCGGGTCGTACCAACGGCCCCGATCTCCGCCGCAACCGGGGGCGGGAATCGGGGCCGCTGTTCTACCGGGTCAGACTGTGCCGCGCACGGCGGCTACTGGGCCGTGGGCCGTGCTGTCCGAGGGGAACTGGGCGATCGCCAGGTAGATGGGTATCCAGCCCAGGGTGACTGCCATTGCCACGAGCGTGATGTACGTGGACAAATTTCCCCTCCCCCTGGAGGGCTTGGGCGGGGGAGGGGCGGTTCGAGCAGTCAGACGTGCGCGATACATTTGCAGGTTCCGTTTGTGCGGGATCCGTGGCGTTCGAGAATCGACACCCTTGTCTCGAACAGGCTAGCCACGTCGTGGGTCGATCATCAAGTCCGGGTGATTGGAATCTCCCGTCCGCGATTCTCTGGAGGTGCCGTGAACTTGTCACCCCCGATGGATCTCGGTGCCCTCGATCGACTGGTTGTGTTCAATTTTGATCGCCTTGGGTCGATCTGGAATTCATTTGCTTCGGAATTGGGGCTTCGGCGAGGTCCGGCCAGTCGCGCCGGAGCAGCGATTCGGTCAGGTCGCCCAGGTTCGGAGCGGTCGCCTCCTCGGCGCGGGCGAGGCGGGAGCGGTCGGACGACTGTTCACCGCCTCCCTCGTCACGCGGGGTGGTACCGATGACGTCCTCCACCTGTTCCAGCCCTTGCCGGGCCTCCTGCTCCTCGTGTGCGGCGCCGATGCGGGCGGCCAGGCCGGCTGCGGTGAAGTACTGCCGGTGGGCCTCCGGGAGGTTGCCCGAAAGGCGGTGCACCAGGCCGAGTGCGTTGCGTGCGTCGATTTCGTGGCGGACGTCGTCGAGGAGCCCGAAGGTCCGGGCCGATGAATTCAGCAGTTCCGTCGCCAGCCGGGATTCCTCGGGAATGTCCAGGGTCAGTGCCAGATTGAGGCGGACGGCCGCGAGGTCGGCTTCGGAGAGATTTCCGCCGTCGAGTTCCAGCAGGGCTTCGAAGGACGTGCGGGCGGATTTCCGGTCGCCGGTGCTCAGGTGGATTCCGCCCAGGTTGTTCAGGAGCGAGCCGGTGCTGCGCTGATCGCCGATGCTCCGGAAAATCGGAAGTGCTTCCCGGAGGGACCGGACGGCGGATTCCTGGTCGCCGAGCAGGGTGTGGAAGACGCCCTGGTTGTTGAGGCTGCGGGCCAGCGGTCCCTCGTCGCCGATCGAGCGGCGCAGGGTCACCGCGGCGTGCTGGTACGTGAGGGCGGTCGCCGGGTCGCCGATCTGTCCGTGCAGTTCGGCGAGCCGGCTCAGTGCGTCGGCGTGGGCCGGGTCGTCGCCGGTGCGCCGGGCGAGGCCGAGGGCGCGTTCGGCGGCGTCGGCCGCGTCGGGGTAGCGAGCGAAGCGGATCAGGGTCCGGGCCAGGTCGAGCAGGGCGTGCGCCGCCCGTCGGGGGTCGTCCTGCGCGGGCCCGGCGGTGGCCGCGGCCTCCTGCATCCGGTGGGCCTCGTGCCACAGGCCGGCCGTGTCCAGGTGGGGGGCGAGCACGTGGGACAGCCAGCCGGCTTCGGAGATGTCGCCGTCCGCACGCAACTTCCCTTCCAGCGCGATGAATCCGGGAAGCTCGCGGCGCAGCCAGGCGGTGGCCGAGGCCTCGTCGGACCACTCCGGGGTGCCGGGCGGCGCTCCTTCGGCGAAATCGGGAAGGCCCGCCGGCGGTGGCAGCCGGAAACGCCGGGGCGAGCGGGTGTGGTCGAGGGCGACCAATGCGTCGGTGGCGAAGGCCGACAGTCTTCGGACCGTACGGGAATGATCTTCCGGCGGGTCTGTTCGGTTTGCCAGGATTCGGCCGAACTCGCTGATGAGATCGTGTATTTCGTATCTGCCGGGGGAGGGTTCGGACGCCAGGTGGACGGTCAGCAGTGCGTCGATGATGCGTTCCGTCGCCGCCACCGGGAGGCCGACCAGCGCAGCCGCCGTGTGCGGGCCGAACTCCCCGCCCGGGTACAGGCACAGGCGGCGGAACGCGGTCTGGTGATCAGCTGCCAGGGTTTGGTACGACATCATGAAGGCCCCCTCCAGGCTGCCGAGGTCGTTCCAGAGCTCGCCGATCCTGCCGTCCGCGCGGGAGAGTCGCCGGATGAGGTGTTCGAGGGTCCACGTCGGGTGCGCCCGGAAGCGGCTGGCGGCCAGGTCGAGGGCGAGCGGGTGTCCGCTGCACAACTCGGCCACCGCGGTCATCTCCGCGGCCTGTTCCGGTTCCGCGATCCGGCTCCCGCCCGCCAGCCTCCGGAACATCGCGCGGGACGCGGACGGGGACAGTCTGGTGAGGAGGACCGTGCGGACCGCGGGGAGTTCCGCCATCCGGTGGCGGCTGGTGACCAGGACGAAGGAGGGTGATGCGGCCGGCAGCAGCGGACGGACCTGGGCCGGGCCGGCGGCGTCGTCCAGCACCACCAGGGCGCGCCGGCCGGCCAGCAGTTCGCGGCACTCGGCGAGCAGTTCCTCCGGGTCGAGCGGGATCTGCTGGGCGGGTACGCCGAACTGCCGCAGCAGCGCGGTGGCGGCGCTCTCCGGACCGAGGGTCGACGTGCCGCCGGCGTGCGCGGCCAGTGGTACGAACACCTGGCCGTCCGGGAACTCCTCGCGCAGCAGGGCGGCCGCAGCCAGGGCGAGTCCGGTCTTGCCGGCACCCGGCATGCCGGAGACGGTCACCACCGTCAAGGGGGCGGGCCGCCCGCCGCCGGCCCGGTCCGGGTTCCGCGCGGCGTCCAGGACGGCGTTCAACTCCGATTCCCGGCCGATGAGTTCGGGAGCGGAGCGAAGGGTCGACGGAGGTGCGGAGGCGCCGTGGGCGGCCGATCTGCCGGCGGCCGCCGCCGGTCGGCGCAGCAGGTTGCCGACCGGCACCCGGTGCAGGAGTTGTTCGTTCAGCCGGTTCAGCGACTCGGCGGGGCCGGTCCCCAGGTCCTCCCGCAGCCTCCGCCGGACGTCGCGGTAGACGCTGAGCGCCTCGGCCAGCCGGTCGCAGCCGTACAGGGCGGTCATCAGCAGTGCCGAGACCCGTTCGTTCCACGGGTGGTCGGCGGCCAGCGCGATCAGCTCCGCGACCGCGTCGGCGAACCGGCCGAGGCGCAGTTCGATCTCGATGCGGGCGAGGGTGGCCGCCAGTTTCCGGTCGGCCAGCAGGACGCGGGTGGACTGTGCCCACTCGCCGGGGAGCCCGGCCAGCGGTTCGCCCTGCCAGACGTCCTCGGCCTCGCGCAGGAGGGTCCAGGCCCGGTGGTCCTGGCCCGCCTCGGCGAGGGTGCGGGCCCGGCCGGCCAGGGTGCGGAAGTGGTGCCAGTCGACCTGTTCGGGCCGGGCCTGCAGCGCGTACGTGCCGGCCTGGGAGACGATTTCGATCCGGGTGCCCGGCCGTCCCGGGGCCCCGGCGGCGGCCTCCCGGAGCACGGTGCGCAGCCGGGAGACGTAGCTCTGCAGGGTGGACGTGGCGCTGACCGGTGGTTCGCCGTCCCAGATCCGGTCGGCGAGGACGGCGGGCGAGAGCGGTTTTCCGAGGTCCAGGGCCAGGCCGGCCAACAGTATTCGCACCTTGTGCGAGCGGATCGTCAGCGGCGTCCCGTCGACCGCCAGCCCTATGGTCCCCAGAAGATGGATCTCCACCGAAAATGCCCCCTGTCGTCTGTTCCCCGGACGCGCAGGAGGCGAGCATGGCATGAGAGGGAACCGTCTGCTATACCACCGCACGGTTTCCTGAACTGCGGGTTTCCATGTTGTCCGGGCGAAAGGGAAACTGATGTGGTATAGGCGATCCGCCTGTGCTGCGTCCTTCTCCTGCGATCCGGTGTCCGCCCCACCAGGCCCGAGGAGGAGCAGAGTTGGCGCCCGAATCCGGCGTATCGCCGAACTCTCCAGCTCAGCAAGGCTCCGTTCGCCGCAACAGCGTCGAGGGGAACGCGACGATCAACGGAATGGCGCTCCAGGCCGATCGGATCGAAGGGGGCGTACACGTCTCCGTGCATGCTCCGGCGCAGCTTCCAGTACCCCATCAGCTTCCACCCGCCCCTGCGCACCTCCCCGGCCGACAGAGTGAACTGGCGGCGCTGGAACGGGCGTTGGGCGCCGAACGGCCCGCCGGTTCGCTCCTGGTCCTCAACGGGCCGGCCGGCGTCGGCAAGAGCGCCCTGGCCGTCAACTGGCTGCGCGCGCACCGCGACCGCTTCCCGGACGGCGCCTTCTACGCCGACCTGCGCGGCCACTCCTACGACGACCCGGCCGATCCGATCGAGGCGCTCGGCCGGTTCCTGCGCGCCCTGGGCCACACCGCGGTGCCCGCCGAACTCGCCGAGGCCAGCGCACTGTGGCGCTCCGCCACCGCCCGGATGCGGATCGCCGTCCTGCTCGACAGCGCGGTCGGCGCCGCCCAGGTCCGGCCGCTGATCCCGGCGGCGGCTGCCGCGGTGACGCTGGTGACCAGCCGCACCCGGCTCACCGGACTGGCCATGGACGGCGCCGGGTTCCTCACCGTCGGCCTGGTCGGGCCGGACGCCGCGAACGCCATCCTCGCCCAGCAGGTCGGGGCGGAGCGGATCGCCGCCGAGCAGTCGGCCGCCGACCAGGTGGTCACCCGCTGCGCGGGGCTGCCGCTGGCGATCTGCGTGGCCGGCGCCCGGATGGCGGCCCGCCCGCAGCAGCCGCTGGCCGCGACCGCCGAGGCGCTGCGCCGGGAGGGCGGCCGGCTGACCGCGCTGCGGCTGGACGGTGAGGCCGCCGTACGCGGCGTGCTGGACGCCTCCTACCGCGCGCTGGAACCGGCCGCCGCGCGGCTGTACCGGCTGCTCGGCCTGCTGCCGGTACCGGAGTTCACCCCCGAGGCGGCCGGTGCGGCCGGCGAGCTTTCCCGGGACGGGGCCGACGGCCTGCTCGACGCGCTGGCCGGGGTGCACCTGCTGGAGGAGCACGCCGCGGGCCGCTACCGCTTCCACGACCTGGTCCGGCTGCACGCCCGGGAGCGCGGCACCGCCGAGGAGCCGCCGGAGCAGGGCGGGGCAGCCGTCCGCCGGGTCGCCGAGCACTACCTGGCCGCGGCGACCGCCGCCGAGGCCCTGATCATGCCGAGCCACCGCTTCCTGCCCCGCGACTACCTCCAACCGCCGCTGCACGCACCGGAGTTCGTCGAGGAGTCGGAGGCGCTCGACTGGTTCGAGCGGGAGCGCGACCAGCTCGCCGCGGTACTCCGGGACGGTTCGCGGAACCGCCGGTACGGGCTGGTCTGGCAGTTGGCGGACGCGATGCAGCCGATGTTCATCCGGCTCCGCCCGCACGCCCTCCAACTGGAGGCCCACGCGCTGGGACTGGACGCGGCCAGGAAGAGCGGGGACCGGATCGCGGAGCAGTGGATGCTGACCTCCGGCGGGCAGGGGCTGCGCAGCGCCGGCCGGATCCGGGAGTCCGCCGACTGGTACGCCCGGGCCCTGGAGGTGTCCCGCGCCAACGGCGACGTGCTGGCCGAGGCGCAGTCCTGGACCGGGCTCGGGCACGCGCACCGCATCCTCGGCGAACTCGACTCCGCACGCACGCAGTTCGAGGCCGCGCTGCGCCTGCGCGAGTCGCTCGGCTACCGGCGCGGCGTCGGCCTGGTCCGGGTCGCGCTGGGCGAGGTGGCGGTGGACGCGGCCGACGAAGCCGGGGCCGTCCGCCACCTGTCCGCGGCCGTCGCCGACCTGATCGCCGCCGACGACCCGTACGAGGTCTCCCGGGCCCGGGCGGTCCGGGCCCGGGCGCACCTGCTGGCCGGCCGGTACGAGGAGGCCCGGGCGGACCTGGAGGCGGCCCGGGCCGGGTTCGTGGCAGCCGGATCCGCACACTGGCAGGCCCGCACCGACGAGGGACTCGGCGAACTGGCCCTCGCCCGAGGCGACTCGGCGGCCGCCCGGGAGCTGTTCGACACCGCGTACCGGGCGTACCAGCGGCTCGCCGCCCCCGACACCGCCCGGCTGGCCCGGCGGCTGGAGTCCCTGCCGTCCGACGCCTCTCCTCCTGCCGCGGAAGGGAGTTGACGGGCCGTCAGAACAGCCGGTCGCCGCTCTCGTGGGCCAGCAGCCAGCGCTTGGCGTCGATGCCCGCGGCGAAGCCGGTGAGGCTGCCGTTGGCGCCCATCACGCGGTGGCAGGGGCGGACGATCAGCAGCGGGTTGGCGCCGACCGCGCCGCCGACGGCGCGCACCGCGCGCGGGGACTGGCCCGCGGCGTCGGCGAGTTGGCCGTAGGTGAGGGTGGCGCCGTACGGGATGTCGTCCAGGGCGTCCCAGACCTGCTGCCGGAAGGCGGTGCCGACGGGGGCCAGCGGCAGGTCGAAGGTGGTGCGCTCACCGGCGAAGTAGGCGGTGAGCTGCTCGACGGCGGGGGCCAGGGCGTCGGCGTCGGGCCGCCAGTGGGCGGCGGGCTCGGCGAGCGCGCCCTTCTGGCCGGGGGCGGTGACGGCGGCCAGCGCGAAGCGGCCGTCGGCGTCGAGGGGGCCGCTGAGCAGCAGGGTGCCGAGCGGGCTGTCCATGGTGGTGAACACGGTGGTGGGAGCGGTGGCGGGCGTGGCGGGTGCGGTGGTCATGACTGGTCCTCGCGGGTCTTGCGGGTACGGGGGGTGGCGGCGTGGTGGTCGGCCGCGGCCGACCACAGGTGGTGCAGGGCGTAGGAGCGCCAGGGCGCCCAGCGGGCGGAGCGTCCGGCGGCGGAGCGCGGGTCGCCGTCCGCGCCGAGGGCGCGCAGGCCGTCGCGGACGCCGATGTCGGTGGGGAGGAACACGTCCGGGTCGGCCAGGGCGCGCATCCGCAGGTAGCCGACCGTCCACGGGCCGATGCCGGGCAGGGCGAGCAGTTCGGCGGCGGCCTGCTCGCGGTCGACGCCGGGGTCGAGCCGGACGGTGCCGTCGGCGAGCGCCGCGCACAGCCCGAGCAGGGCCCGGCGGCGGGACTGCGGCATCGCCAGGTGCTCCGGGTCGGCGGCGGCCAGCGCGGCGGCGGTCGGGAACAGCAGGCGCAGCCCGCCGTCGGCGGCCGGCAGCGCGGTGCCGTAGCGCTCGGCGAGCCGGCCGGCCAGGGTGCGGGCGGCGGCCACCGTGACCTGCTGGCCGAGCACCGCCCGGACGGCGAGCTCGTGCGGGTCGACGTGGCCGGGCGAGCGCAGCCCGGGCCGGGCGGCCGCCAGCGGGGCCAGCAGGGGGTCGGCGGCCAGCCGGGCGTCCACCGCGTCCGGGTCGGCGTCCAGGTCGAACAGGGCGCGCAGCCGGTGCACGGCCGTGGTCAGGTCGCGCAGGTCGGTGAGGGTCAGCCGGCAGTCCAGCCAGCCCCGGTCCGGCCGGTCGCCGGGGGCGAGCCCGTCCACCTCGGCCAGGCCGTGCCCGTACGGGAGGGACAGCGTGCGCCGGTAGCTGCGGGTGCCGGGGCGCGGGCCGGGGACGACCTCCTCGACGCCCGGGACGGCCCGCAGGCCGAGGAAGTCCAGCAGGTGGCCGGTGTCGATCGCGCCCCGGTAGGCCAGCCGCAGGCCGAGCATGCCGCCGCCGACCGGGGTGCGGCGGTGGCCGCCGTGCTCGGTGCGCAGCGTGGACGGGGTGCGGTCGTACACCTCGCGGATGGTGTCGTTGAACTGCCGGACGGAGGCGAAGCCGGCCGCGAACGCCACGTCGGTGACCGGCAGTTCGGTGGTCTGCAGGAGCAGCCGGGCGGTCTGCGCGCGCTGCGCCCGGGCCAGCGCGAGCGGGCCCGCGCCGAGCTCGGCGGTCAGCTGCCGCTGGAGCTGGCGGGCGCTGTAGCCGAGCCGGGACGCCAGTCCGGCGACGCCCTCCCGGTCGACCACGCCGTCCCCGATCAGCCGCACGGCGCGGCCGACCAGGTCGGCCCGGTGGTTCCACTCGGGCGAGCCCGGCACCGAGTCCGGCCGGCAGCGCCGGCAGGCCCGGTAGCCGGCGCCCTGGGCGGCGGCCGCGGTCGGGTAGAAGGTGCAGTTGGTGCGCTTGGGGGTGGTGGCCGGGCAGCTCGGACGGCAGTAGATGCCGGTGGTCCGCACCGCCGTGAAGAACACCCCGTCGAAGCGGGCGTCCCGGCTGTCCACGGCCCGGTACCTGGTCTCGTCGTCGATCACGCCTTCCAGTCTGCGCGATCGCGGGGACACCGACTGGCGGGAATCGGACATCGCCGTGGACGCCCCTGACGCCGTGGACGCCCCTGACGCCGACGAGCGGGCCGTCGGCGAGCGGGCCGTCGGCGGAGCGGGCCTCGGCGAGCGGGCCTCAGCGGAGCGGGTCGGTGCCCGCGAGGGAGTGGGCGAGGCGGTCGAGGCCGGGGAGGGCGCGCATGACGGCTTCGCGGTCGGTGGGGGTGAGGCTTTCGAGGGCGGTGGCGAGGCGGCGTTCGTGGGCGCTCTGCCAGTCGCGCAGCTGCTGGTGGCCGGCCTCGGTGAGGGCGATCCGGGCGGTGCGGCGGTCGCCCGGGTCGGGCTGGCGGTCGACCAGGCCGGCCTCCAGCAGTTTGGAGATGAGGCCGCTGACGGTGTTGGGGGCGAGGCGCTGGCGGGCGGCCAGCTCGCCGACCCGCAGGGGGGAGGCGGCCAGGGTCTGGAGCAGTTCGACCTGGGCCATCGGCAGCGCCTCCCAGGGGAACTCGGAGCGGATGGAGCTCCGCAGCGCCCGGCGCAGGCGGGTGATCACGTCGGTGAGCTGCTGCGCCCCGGCGAGCGTGTCGGCGCCCGCGGCCGCGGGTCCGGTCGGCGGCGGGAGCGGCTGGGGCTGCGAAGACATGGCGGACAGCGTAGCGTCCGGCCACCCGCGGGCTACCGGGTGTCCACCCGTCGACCGGCCGAAACACCGTGCCGGGCGGGGGGAGGGATCGGTAAGGGAAACCGGGGATCGGTAAGGGGAACCGGGGAGCGGTGAAGGGGAGGGGAAGGCGAGGGGAAAGGCGGCGGAAGAGCGGCGGGCGGATCGGTCGGGTCCCGAAACGCTCCTTGAGCGATTATGTCGGAAGCAGATATGTTCGCCCCATGGCTGAACCCGCGGTCGCCTCCCGGCTGCTCGACACCCTGCAACTGGCCGAACGCCCCCGCCCCCGGGCCGTCGCGCGCTGGCCGCACGCGCACTGGCTGGCGGTCGGCACCGTCTGCCTGGGCGCGTTCCTGGGCCAACTCACCGCCAGCGTCACCTCGTTGGTCTTCCCCGCGCTGGAAGGCCACTTCGACGCCTCGTTCGCCGCCGTCGAGTGGGTCTCGCTGGCGTACCTGCTGGTGCTGGTCGCGCTGCTCGCCCCGGTCGGGCGGCTGTCGGACCTGGTCGGCCGGAAGACGATGTACCTGGGCGGGTTCGCGGTGTTCGCGCTGGCCTCGCTGGGCGCCGGGCTGGCCGGGAACCTGGCGGTCCTGGTGGCCTGCCGGGCCGTGCAGGCCGTCGGCGGCGCGATGATGCAGGCCAACAGCGTCGCCCTGGTGGCCCGCGGCGTACCCGAACGGGCGATGCGCACCGCGCTCGGCGTGCAGGCCGCCGCCCAGGCGCTCGGCCTGGCGCTCGGCCCGACCCTCGGCGGGCTGCTGGTCGCGCACGCGTCCTGGCGCTGGGCGTTCTGGGTCAACGTGCCGATCGGCGTGCTGGGCATGCTGGCGGGCTGGTTCCTGCTGCCGCGCACCTTCCCCGACGGCCGCTGCCCGGCCCGGACGGCGGACCGCGAGGGACGCTTCGACCTGGCCGGACTGCTGCTGCTGGCCGGCTCCTCCACCGCGCTGCTGCTCGCCCTCTCGGCCGCCTCCGGCCTGTCGTTGCCCGGCTGGGCGGTCGCCGGGCTGCTGGCCGCGGGCGCCGTTGCCACGTTCGCCCTGGTCCGGCAGGAGCGCCGGGCCGACCGTCCGATCATCCCGCCCGGACTGGTCAACACCCCCGGCATCCGGGCCGGCCTGCTGGTCGCCCTGGTCGGCTACCTGCTGCTGTTCTGCCCGCTGGTGCTGGAACCCGTCGTGCTGGCCGGACGCGGCACCACCGCCACCGCCGCGGGCGCCGCGATCACCGCGCTGCCCGCCGCGTTCGCGCTCGCCGCCACCGCCGGCGGCGCGCTGCTGCCCGGCCGCTGGAGCGACGCCGCCCGCTGCCGCTGCGGCGCGCTCACCGCCGCCGCCGGACTGCTCGCCCTCGCCCTGCTGCCCGCCCCCGGCCCGTGGACCACGGCCGCGCCGCTGCTGCTCACCGGCTACGGCCTCGGGCTGCTGCTGCCCGCCAACAACGCCCTGGTGATGCGGGCGATCCCCGCGCAGAGCTCGGCCGTCGGCGGCGGGCTGGTCAACATGGTGCGCAGCCTCGGCACCGCGCTGGGCACCGCGCTCCCGGTGCTGGCCGTCCACCAGGCCGGTGCGGCGGCGGGCGGCCGCGCCGTCCTGCTGCTGCTCGCGGTGGTCGCGGCGCTGGCGGTCCGGCTCTGCCGGGGCTGAGTCGCCCGACCCGACGCCGGAGGGCGCCGTCCCGGGGGAAGCGAACCCCTGGGCGGCGCCCTCCGGCGCATCGGCCGCGCCCGGTGCCTACCGGCTCAGGCGGCCGGCTGCGCGCCGCGCTCGGCGAGCATGTCCGTCATCAGCTGGATCTCGGCGTGCTGCGCGTCGACCATGCCCTGGGCGAGCCGCTTCTCCGGGGCGTTGCGCCCCGCGTCCACGTACGCCTGGGCCATCTCGGCGCCCGCCTTGTGGTGCTTGATCATCAGCTGCAGGTAGTACACCTCGGCGTCCTGGCCGCTGAGCGAACGGAGCCGGTCCAGCTCGGTGTTGGTCGCCATGCCGGGCATCAGCGAGCCGTCGTGCGCCTCGTACGGGTGGTTCATCCAGGTCATCGGCTTGGCGGTGGTGCTCTGCGACAGGCCCCACTGGTCGAGGAAGCCCATCAGCATGCCGCGCTGGTTGGCCTGCGTGTTGATGATGTCGAACGCGAAGCCCCGCACCTCCTCGCTCTGGGTGCGGTCCCGGATGATGAACGACATGTCGATGGCCTGCTGGTGGTGCGTGGCCATGTCGCGGGCGAACCCGGCCTCCGCCGAGTCGGTGGCCGGCGCGGCGGCCGTCGGGCTGCCGGACGCCGGGGTGCTGCCGGAGACCAGCGCGGGAACGCCGAGCCCCAGGGCGACCACGGCCGCGAGCGCGGCGGGCCACCAGAACCGCCGCCGCCCGCGCGGGGCGGCCGGCAGCTCCTCCTCGAACTCCACGTGCTCCTCGAACTCCGGCTGCCCGCCGCCGTCGGCGGGGGCCGCGGTCACATCTGCCCCGAGCTGCAGCTCGCGCCCTGCTCCAGGGTCTGCGGGCCCTGCACGAACTTGGCGAAGAAGGTCTCGACCCGCGGGTCGCTGGCGGAGTCCACCACCAGCTGGTTGCTCCACGCGGTCAGCGTGATGGTGCCCGGCTCGTCCGGGTACGGGCTCATCAGGCTGTACGGGGTGGCCTTGACCTTGTCGCTGAGGGTCTTGATGTCCTCGGGGGTGGCCTTGCCGTTGTAGGTGACCCAGACCGCGCCGTGCTCCAGCGAGTGGACGGCGTTCTCGTTGCGGACCGGCTTGTCGTAGACGTTGCCCATGCAGGTCTGCCAGACCGGGTCGTGGTCGCCGCCGACCGGCGGGGTCTGCGGGTACTTCACCTCGGTCTTGACGTGGTTCTGGGTGAGCTTGCCGAAGGTCTGCAGGCCCGGGATGTCGGCCTTCGCGGCGTCGTCCTTGGCCTTCTGCGCGGCCTCGGCCGCGGCGGTGGCCGCCGCCTTCTTCTTGTCGCTCTTGTCCTTGGAGTCCATCACCAGCCAGCTGCCGCCGCCGATCATGGCGAGCAGCAGGACGGACGAGATGCCGATGGTGATCGTCTTGTTGCGGCGCTCGCGGCGCTGCTCGATGGCGCGCAGCTCGGCGATCCGGGCCCGGCGGTCGGCCTGCTGGGCGGCCTTGCTGCCCGGCTTGGGCTGCTTGCCGGTGGGGTTGGACTGCTTGGAGGCGGAACCCATGGATGTCTTCCTTGTCCCCGCCGTGGCTGGCACGGCGGTCTGCGGTGGGGTGGGGGCAGCGGAGCCGCCGACCTCCCCGCGCGGCGGGGCGTCGGTCGGCGGTGGGTTCCGCTCAGGACCGGTGAACCTGCAGGACGTGCAGGTCGGGCGCGTGGTGCGACCCGGTCGGTGCGCCGCAGGCCGAAGCGGCGGGCGTCACCGGCGGGGCGACCAGGCGCGGTCGGACGGCCGTGCCGGGCTCCGGCGGCGCGTTCGGCAGGTGCGACTCCGGGCCGCAGAAGGGATGGCTGGAGCAGCCGTGGCCGGGCACCGGGCCGGGGTTGTCCGCGGTGCACAGGATGAACGCCGCACCGGGCGCCTCCCCGGCCGCGACCGGCAGCACCGTCGCCGGCCCGTGGTGCGACGCCGTCGCACCCGCCCGCACCGGGGTCGCCGTCCGGGACGCCCCGGCGGCCGGGTCCGCGCCGGGCGCCGTCCGCTGCGGCGCGGACGCGCCGGGGGCCTCCTGGCCGGCCGGCGGGGAGCTCAGCGGCCGGGCGCTCGCGGCGGTCGCCGCGCAGGGCAGCAGCGCGAGCAGCGCGGCCAGCAGCAGGGACCACAGCACCGCCACCGGACGGAGCACCGCGACTGCGGGCCCTCCGGGGCGAGTACGAGATCCTGGCGCGGCCATGCGCACATATTAATCAGCCGATCGGGTGAAGCGATGCCCCCCTTGGGCTCTCATTTTCCGGACGAACGCCCCGCCACCCCGTCCCCGAAGCCCCTGTTGGAACCCGTTTGACCCCGTACCGCCGCCCCGTCGCCACCGCCGCGCCACCCGTGGCCGGAACCCCTCCCCGGACGTCCGCGCGATGTTCCGAATCCCGGACACCGTCGTTGTCCTTCGGAAGAATGACGTGACGTCCGGCCCCCCTCACGGATCAGGAGCGGTCAGTTGAACGAGCAGGGCCCGCCCAGGCAGCCCCGTCCCGACGACGCCTGGTGGCACACCGTCTACGCGGGCCCCGCCGGCACCCTCCCCGACACCCCCGCCGCGAACACCGGCGCCGACACCGGCACCGTCGACGACTGGTTCACCACCGCCGCCGGACTGATCGCCCCGCAGCGCCGCCCCGAACAGGAGGCGCCGGCGCCGGAACCCGAGGCGCCGGGATCGGGGGCGCCGGAACCGGAGCGCGCGGCGGAGGCGGTGGAGTTCGCGGAGGCGCCGGTCGAACCGCAGCCGGGGCCGACGCCGCGCAGCTGGGCCGAGGCCGCCTGGCCCGAGCTCCAGCCGAACCTCTCGAAGGAACCGGCCGCCCCGGCCCCGACGCTGACGGATCTTCCGACGGCCCCGCCGGAACCCTCGCCGGAGCCTGAACCCGAGCCTGAGCCTTTGCCCGAACCCGAACCCGAACCCGAACCCGACCCCGAATCCGAACCGGAAGCGGTGACCGGGCCCGAGCCCGAGCCCGCGCCGACACCGGAGCCGACCCCCGCTCCGCCCCCCGCCCCCGCCCCCGCGCCGACGGTCGTGGTGGGGCCCCCGCCGCCGGACCGGGCCGCGCCCTGGTCGGGGCGTCCGCAGGCGCCGGCCGTGCCGCACGTGGGGGAGCGGCCCCCGACGTACGCGCCGGAGCCGACCAGCCTGCCCGCCGCCGATCCGGCCGGGCTGGCGGCGCTGGTGCCCGACACCGCGATCGACGGCGCCGGGTTCGCGGGGACCACGCTGCGGGCGGTGTCGATCCGCGGGGATTCGGCCCGCTACCGGGGCGAGCCGCGCACCGACGCGCTGCTCACCGTCCGGTTCGGCGAGGGCGAGGAGGCGCTGGTGCTCGCGGTGCTGGCCGCGCCCGCGCGCCGGGCCAACGCCCAGTGGGGGTCGGTCGCGGCGGCCGAGTCGGCCCGGCAGCTGGCGGCCGCGATCGGCCGCAGCCGGGCCGAACTCGCCGCCGACCTGCGGGCCGGGGCCCGCGACCGGCTGCGCTACGGGTTGCAGCGGATCGCCCTCCAGGCGGCGGTGCAGCTGCGCAGTGCCGCGGAGCAGGCCGCCCAGGACGGGGACAGGGACGGGGACGGGGACGGGCCGGCCGGCCTGCCGCCCGAGGAGACCGCCTCGCTGCACTGCCTGCTGATGTCCGCGGACCCGGCGGCGACTCACCGGGCCGCGTTCGGCACCGGCCCCGGCGGGCTGTACCTGCTGCGCTCCGGGCACTGGATCGACGCCTACGCCGCGCGGCTGCTGCACCACCCGGACGGGCAGCCCCCGCTCCCGCCGGCCTCGATGCCCGCGCCCCGGCCGTTCCGCTTCCGCCTGGTCCCGGCGACCTCCGGCGACATCCTGCTGCTGTGCACCCCGGGCCTGGCCGCCCCGATCGCCGAGGAGCCCGCCGTGGCGCACTTCCTGTCCAGCCACTGGGCCCACCCGCACCCGCCGGGCACGGTCGACTTCCTCCGCCAGATCCAGGTCCGCGCCAAGGGCTACGCGGACGACCGCACCGCGGCCGCGGTCTGGACGGAGTAGGACGGAGTAGGGCGGGGTAGGGCGGAGTAGGGCGGGGCCCGGCGGACGGCGGCCGCTACGCGGGCAGCCCCAGCAGGGCGCGCGCGGCGGAGCCGGCCTGGGCGAGGGCGTCCTCGCGGGTGGTGGCGGGCAGGCCGATGGCGAGCGGGACGGCGAGGCCGTCGAGCAGGGCGCGCAGTTGGGCGGCGCGGGCGGGGGTGGTGCCGGCGGCCGGGAGGAGGCCGGTGGCGCGGCCCTCGGCGAGGAGCGCGGCGAGGTCGTCCTGCCAGGGGGTCTCGATGTCGAGCTGGCCCTGGCGGAGCTCCGCGGTGCCGGGGGAGCGGCTCCACACCTCGATCCACAGGATCCACCGGGGGTCGCCGGGGCCCTCGGGGAGGTAGAGCTCCAGGTAGCGGTCGAGCCGGTCGAGGACGGGGACCTCGCGGCGGGCGAGTTCGCGGCTGCGGCGCTCGCCGAGCTGGGCCTCGCTCCAGCGCAGGGTCTCCAGCAGGAGCTGGTCCTTGCTGCCGAAGTAGTAGAGGAGGTGGCCGGCGCTCATGCCGAGCTGTTCGCCGAGGCCGGCCATGGTGAGCCGGGCGAGGCCGTGTTCGGCGATCGCGGTGCGGGCGGCGGCGTAGACCTCTTCGCGGGGGCGCGCCGGGCGGCGGGTGCGGGGCGCCATCCGTACTCCTCGGTGTGGTGCTGTGCGGGGTCCGGTTCCGGCTCCCGTACGGGGAGGTCCGGTCCTCCTCCCCGTACGGGAAGTCTCCCGCACGGGCCGGGCGCGGGGTTCACCAGCCGCCGTGCTCGCGGCTCTCGGTGGTCTCCCGGCGGCCGTCGGCGAGTCCGGCGCGGTAGGCGCGGCGGAGCAGGGCGGCGGCCCGGGCGGGGTCGAGGCCGGGGGCGAGGCGGAGGAGTTCGGCGGTGAGGTCGTCCAGGTTCTCGGGGGTCATGGATCCATCACACCGCGCCCCTCCGCCGCCTGCCCGCCCGGACGGGGCGGTGCGCAGCGGGCGACGGGCGGTGCGGGCCGGCTCAGTCGCCGGGCGGGCGGCCGTACCGGGTGGACCAGTGCTCGCCGGGCAGGACGAAGTCGGCGGTCTCGACGGGCCGGCCGGTGGCCCGGTCGTAGTGGGTGCGGCGGATGGCGAGGGCGGGCGCGCCGGGGAGCGTGGTGAAGGTCTGCGCCTCGGCCCGGTTGAGGCCGCGGGCGGTGACCTCCTCGACGGGTTCGCCGACGTCGATGCCGATGACGGCCATCCGCGCGGCGACGCCGATCCCGCCGTACGGCCCGGCCTCGGGCAGCACGATCAGGGCCTGGCCGGTGACGGCCATCGTCTCCCAGGACTCGGCCAGGTACCCGGGGTCGCCGTTGACCAGGTAGACGTACGAGGTGTGCATCACCGGGTCGCCGGGCTCGATGCCGAGGCGCTCGGCGATCTCCCTGCTCGCGGCCTCGGTGGTGGAGTGGCTGCGCCAGGTGGGGGTGACGCCCTGCTGAGTGAGGCCGACGGTGTCCGGTCCGACGGCGCCGGCCGCGCCGCCGCGGCGGACCAGGGTGGGGCGGGGTTCCTGCGGCCGGACGAAGTAGCCGCGCCCCTGCCGGGCGAGCACCACGCCCTCCTGCTCCAGCAGCCGGTACGCGGACTGGCCGACGCCGTGCGAGAAGCCGTACTGCGCCCGGATCTCGGCCAGGGACGGGAGTTGACTGCCCGGCGGGTACTCGCCGGAGGCGATCCGCTCGCGGATCCGCTCAGCCACCTGGAGATACGCGGAGGGCCCGCTACCGGTCATGGGACGTTCCTCCGAGAGGTGTGTGGTCCGCCGATCGGTGACACAGTATCCGGTGGGGCACTACTCTACGTGTAGAGCGTAGCCCTATGTGTACTCTGGGGGAGTGGTGCAGATCAGCACGCGTGCGTCCGACCTGCGGACGGCGATCGAACGGGCCTCGGGCGCGCAGGCCGACGTGCGGTTCGCCGTCGGCAGCACCAGGATCAGCATCCCCTGCCCACCCGACGACGCCCCGACCTGGAGCGAACTGCTCCAGGCGCTGCGCACCGCCGACCGCTGGGGCTCGGTCACCGCCGACGGACAGACCGTCATCTGGGCCCAGATCGAGGAGGAGCAGTGACCGCCGACCAGCCACAGCCCGGACCGCCCCCGGGCGGCCCCGAGCCCCACTACCGCCCGTGCCGCCGCTGCCCGCGCTGCACCACCGGCACGGGCCGCCCCCCGACCGCCGAACAGGACTGCTGGGACGCCTTCCTGACCGGCACCGTCACCGCGATGGCCGAACGCCGCCGCCGCGAACGCCACCACGAGGAGGCCGGCGGAGCCTCCGCCCCCGTGCGCTGACCCGCCCTCCACCGGGGCGGGGAGAACGGCCGGAAACGCCACACCGGAAGGTGCCGGATCATCAGGTCCGCCCCCTCCCGCGGAAGTCGGAGGAGCCGGGGTCCGTTCCACCGGTCGGGCACGACGGCGGTTCCGTGCGCACGAGCGGCCGGGCTAGGTGTGAGCGGCGGCGACCGCCTCGGTGTACAGCTCGGTGGTGAGGTCCCGGTCGGTGATTCCGAGCCCGCGCAGTACGCCCCGCACCACGGCGAGGGCGGCCGGCAGACTCGCCTCGTCCGGCGTCGGGGTCTCGACCTCCAGGTAGGTGCCGTCGATCTCGGGCACCCGCACCAGGGTGGCGAGCACCTGGTGGCCGTCGACGGCGAACCCGTAGTTCCGGCAGTGCTTCTCGAACGCGATCCGGGGCAGGTAGCCGAGCCCGCGGAGGATCGCGTGGGCGGCGTCGGGGCCGTCCACCCGGGTCTCGGACTCCGGCTTCGACCCGGATCCCCCGTCCACCCGGGCACCCTTGTAGGTGAGCACGGTACGTGTACTCCCGTTGCCGTACACGGTGCGGATCCGCAGCTCGCGGTCGGTGTCCGTCAGGGAGCCGGCCGGGTCGTCGTAGTAGGTGTCGCGGTACACCTCGGCCCGGCCGGGGCCGTGCGCTTCCTCCAGTGCGGCCGTCACGCCCTCGGGGTCGTGAACGCGGGCCTTCAACTCGGCTTCGATGGCCATCCGGTCCTCCGTCGGGCGGTGCGTGCGGCTGCACGCATCGAAGCGCCGGGTCGGTCCCGCCCGCAAGCCCGCGGGGCATCGTCCGGCCCCGGCCGCGGCGGCCCGACTACCCTGGCCGGCATGACGATCACAGCCGTGGTGTTCGACATCGGAGAGACGCTGACCAGCGACACCCGCTACTGGGCGGACTGGGCCCGCTGGCTCGGTGTTCCCGCGCACACCATGTCGGCGCTCGTCGGTCACGTCCTCGCCCGGGGACTCGACAACGCCGAGGCGATCCGCATCCTCCGCCCGGGGTGCGACGTCCCCGCGCAGTGGCGGGCCCGGCAGGCCGCAGGGCAGGGGGACCGGCTGGAGGAGGCCGACCTCTACCCGGACGTCCGGCCCGCGCTGCGGCAACTGCGCGACGCCGGAGTGTGGGTGGGTGTCGCCGGGAACCAGAACGCCGCCGTCACCGGCCTGCTGCGCGGACTCGACCTGCCCGCGGACGCGATCGCCACCAGCGGCGACTGGGGCGTCTCGAAGCCCCGCCCGGAGTTCTTCGACCGGGTTGCGCAGTGGGCGCCGGGCGACCGGCAGCAGATCGTCTACGTCGGCGACCACCCGGCGAACGACGTCGTCGCCGCCCGGGCCGCGGGCCTGCGTGCCGCACACCTGCGCCGGGGCCCGATCGGGCTGACCACTCCTGCACCGGACGCCGACTGGACGGTCGACTCGCTGACCGAGCTCTCCGACCTGATCGTCCGTCAATTCGGCTGAACCGCACCGGCGCAGGGCCGGAGCGGTTCGCGTCCGGGACCGTGACGGTGCGGGTAGCGTGCTCAGGGTGTCCGGACCCACCACTGCCCCTCTCGGGTACCGCGTAGCCGCCGCCCGCGCCGCCGTCGGCCTGACCCGCCGCGAGCTGTACGAGGCGTCCGGCGTCTCGGTCAGCATGATCCGCGCGGTCGAAGGCGGCACCCGGGTGCCGAGCGACACCGTGCTCGACGCCCTTGCCCGCGCCCTGCGCACCACGCCGGAGCACCTGGCCGCCGGCCCGGGCAGAACCGACTCCCGGGTGCACCGGGCGATCCCCGCGCTGCAAGCCGCGATCGCCGCCCACGACCTGCCGGAGGACGGCCCGGTGCGGCCGCTGCGCGAACTCGCCGCAGCCGTGGAGGAGATGACCGAGGCCCGCGTCAACTCGCAGTACAGCCGCCTCGCCGAGGCCGTCACGCCGCTGATCGAGGAACTGTTCCGCGCCGTGGACCAGGCGGTCGGGGCCGCTCGGCAACGGGCCGCCCGGCTGCTCGCACTGGCCGTCCGATCCGCCGACGCGGCCGCGTACAAGTACGGCTACCGCGACCTGTCCGGCCGGCTGATCGAGCTGATGCGGTGGGCTGCGTCGCTCGCCGAGGACCCGGCGCTCACGGCCGCCGCGGCCTACGTCCGCACCGAGACGTTCTTCGCCGCCGACCGGCCGGCTGCGGGCCTGCGCGCCCTGCAGCGGGCCGCTGACCAGATGCCCGCGCCCACGACGGTGCCGCTGGCCGCCGCGGCCGCCGCCCTGCAGATGCGGGCCGCCGTCGTGGCCGGCCGGGCGGTCGACGCCGACAGCGCCCGCCTGCACCTGGCTGAGGCCGAGCGACTGGTGCGCGACGTACCGGAGCGGCTGTACGACGGGACCGCGGTCGGGGCGGCCTCGATGCGCATCCACCGGCTCGCGGTGGCGGTCGAGCTCGCGGACCCCACCGAGCTCGGCCGCACGGTGGCGGAGGCCGGACGGTGGGTCCCGCCCCGGAACCTTCCGGCGGAACGGCGCTCGCACTACTACATCGACCTGAGCCGCGCGCAGATGGCGCTGGGCCGACCGCAGCACGCCCGCGAATCGCTGCTCGTCGCCCGCCGCACCGCCCCGCAGCACGTCCGTGAGCACGGCCAGGTCCGAACCGAGCTGGCCACGCTGGTCCGGCTCACCCGCGGCCGCGACGAGGAAGTGCTGTCGATGGCCCGCTGGGCGAAGGCCGTCTGACCGGAAGTGACACAGGCTGTGTCACTTCCGGAGGTCCGCGGCGGGGACCGTGGAAGCTGTGACAGCGACACCGCCTGACCAAGGCATCGACTCGGCGCGCCTCCACGGAGAGGCCTGTATCGCCTGCGGCTCGACCGAGCCCCCGCTCCACCCCCACGGCACCGTCACCGTTCCCGGTGAGACGCCTGGCGTGGTGCACGACTTCGACACCGTGGTGTGCACCGCCGACCTGGAACCCGGCCGTGGCCGGTAGCCCCCACGACGTCGAACGGCCCGCCGAGCCCACCGAGGCGAGGTACCGCAGGTGCGGTACCTGCTTCCGCTGCGTGCCCGGCACCGGTCGGGACCTGGCCGTCGAAGACTGCTGGGCCGTCTATCTCGACCGGGCCGTGTCCGGTCTGCTCGCTGCCCGGCGAACGGCATGACCGGCAGTCAGGGGTCGGGCACGGCTGTCTTCGGCGTCGCCGGCGCGATCGTCGCCCTGCTGGGAGTGGAGGTCCCGATCCGGCAGCTCGACTGCGGTTGTCACGCCCTGCAGGTGGATGTCACGCACGCCGACCGGCGCGCTGAAGGAAAGGCCGTGCAGTTGCTGATGTCGACACCCGGGGCGATGACCGTCGGCCGCATCCGACGGGGCTACCGCCTTCTCGGTGCGGCGATTCACGCGGGGGGCTGCCCGGTGGGCGACGTCCCGGTGCTGTTCTTCAAGGACCCGAGGTGAGTGGCCAACTGCGTCAGCGGGTTGTGGTTCGATCGCGGCCGTTCGTTGCGGAGCAGCGCCGGGCCGCCGGGAACGGCCGCGGGCCGGAACCCGTCCTCTGCGGAGGTGGGTTCCGGCCCGCGGTGGTGACGCGGTGGTGGCTCGGTGGTGAGCGGGTCAGGGCTGGGGTTGCTGCTGGGTGATGCAGTGGATGCCGCCGCCGTTGGCGAAGATCTCGCGGGCGTCGACCAGTTCGACGGTGCGGCCGGGGTACGCCTTCTCCAGGATCGCCTTGGCCTGTTCGTCGCGCGGGTCGTCGAAGGCGCAGAGGATGACGGCGCCGTTGGCCACGTAGTGGTTGATGTAGGAGTAGTCGACGGGTTCGCCGTCCTCGTCGAACAGGACGGTGGGGGCCGGGAGTTCGATCACTTCGAGGGTGCGGCCGTGGGCGTCGGTGGCGGTGCGCAGGAGGTCGGCGAGCTCCCGGCAGACGGCGTGGTCGGGGTGGGCCGGGTCGGGCTGGGAGTGGACGACCACGGTGCCGGGGCGGACGAAGGCGGCGACGATGTCGATGTGGCCGCGGGTGCCGAACTCGTCGTAGTCGCGGGTGAGTCCGCGCGGCAGCCAGATCGCCTTGGTGGTGCCGAGGTGGGCGTGGAGTTCGGCCTCGACCTGTTCGCGGGTCCAGTCGGCGTTGCGGCCCTCGCCGAGCTGCACGGTGTCGGTGACCAGGACGGTGCCCTCGCCGTCGACGTGGATGCCGCCGCCCTCGTTGATCAGCCGGGAGGCGAAGCGGCGCGCGCCGGTCAGGTCGGTGACGTGTTCGGCGATGTCCTGGTCCTTGTCCCAGCGGGCCCAGGACTGGGCGCCCCAGCCGTTGAACACCCAGTCGGCGGCGGCGAGTTCACCGTTGCCGTCGATCAGGAAGGACGGGCCGATGTCGCGCATCCAGGCGTCGTTCAGCGGCCGCTCGACGATCTCCACCTCGGCGGCGAGGTAGCGGCGGGCGTCCTCGCTCTCGCCGGTGTTGACCACCAGGGTGACCGGCTCGTACCGGACGACGGTGTTGGCGACCTCGGCCCAGGCGCGGCGGGCCGCGTCGAGCTGCTCGGGGCCGTCGAAGGTGGGGTTCGGGGTGGGGAAGGCCATCCAGGTGCGCTGGTGCGGGTGCCACTCGGCGGGCATCTTGAAGCCGAGCGAGGCGGGGGTGGGGGAGTTGCTCATGGGGTCAAGTCCTAGGCGGGTGAGGGTTGTTCAGAGGAAGTAGAGGCGGCTGAGCGAGACCGAGTCGGCGGGCGCCGAGCGCAGCGGTTCGCCGTCGAGCGAGACCAGGCCGGTGGCGGAGACGTCGACCCGGCCGGTCCGGCCGTTGCGGAGCATCGAGCGGGGGCCGATGCCGCGGGTGCCGCGCACGCCCACCCGGCGCCTGCGGGTGGGGAGTCGGTCGCCCGCGACGTTCAGGTAGGCGGAGTCGGCGGCGGCCTGGGCGACGAAGGCCACCGAGAGGTCGGCGGCGGTGGCCCCGTGCGCGCCGAACTGCGGGCCCAGGACGAGGGGTTCGCAGCGGTCGGTGGAGGCGTTCGGGTCGCCGACCACGCCGTAGGCGGGGAAGCCGGCCTTGAGGACGAGTTGCGGTTTGGCGCCGAAGTGGTCGGGGCGCCACAGCACCAGGTCGGCGAGCTTGCCGACCTCGATCGACCCGATCTCGTGCGAGAGGCCGTGCGCGATCGCCGGGTTGATGGTGAGTTTGGCGATGTAGCGCAGCACCCGCTCGTTGTCGTCGCCGCCCTCGGCGGTCCCGTACGAGCCGGTGCCGTCGAGCGGGCCGAGTTCGGCCTTCATCTTCCCGGCCATCGCGAAGGTGCGGCGGACCGTCTCGCCGGCCCGGCCCATGCCCTGGGCGTCGGAGGAGGTGATGCCGATGACGCCCAGGTCGTGCAGCACGTCCTCGGCGCCCATCGTCCCGGCCCGGATCCGGTCGCGGGCCATCGCGGCGTCGCCGGGCAGGTCGGGCTTGAGGTCGTGGGCGGAGACGATCATGTCGTAGTGCTCGCCCAGCGCGTCCCGGCCGAACGGGAGGGTGGGGTTGGTGGAGGAGCCGATGACGTTCTCCACGCCCGCCATCTTCAGCACGTTCGGCACGTGGCCGCCGCCGCAGCCCTCGATGTGGAAGGCGTGGATGGTGCGGCCCTCCAGCACGGCGAGGGTGTCCTCGACGGACAGGCACTCGTTCAACCCGTCGGTGTGCAGGGCGACCTGGACGTCGTACTCCTCGGCGACCCGCAGCGCGGTGTCCAGCGCCCGGGTGTGCGCGCCCATGTCCTCGTGCACCTTGAAGCCGGAGGCGCCGCCCTCGGCCAGCGCCTCGACCAGCGGGGCCGGGTCGGAGGACGAGCCGCGGCCGAGGAAGCCGATGTTGACCGGCCAGGCGTCGAAGGCGTTGAACGCGTGCCGCAGTGCCCAGGGCGAGTTGACGCCCACGCCCCAGACCGGGCCGAACTCCTGGCCGATGATCGTGGTCACCCCGGAGGCCAGCGAGGCCTCCATGATGCGCGGCGAGAGCAGGTGCACGTGGGTGTCGACGGCGCCGGCGGTGGCGATCAGGCCCTCGCCGGAGACGATGGTGGTGCCGGTGCCGACCACCACCTCGACCCCGTCCAGGGTGTCCGGGTTGCCGGCCCGGCCGATCGAGGTGATCCGGCCTTCCCGGATGCCGATCGAGGTCTTCCGGATGCCCTGCACCGCGTCGATCACCAGCACGTTGGAGACCACCACGTCGCAGGTCTCCCGGACGGCGGCGGGCTTCAGGTGCAGGCCGTCCCGGGCGGTCTTGCCGAACCCGGCCAGGAACTCGTCGCCGGGGGCCTGCGAGTCGGACTCGACCCGGACGATCAGCCCGGAGTCGCCGAGCCGGACCCGGTCGCCCGCGCGCGGGCCGTGCACCGAGATGTAGTCGTGCGGGGTGATGGCGCTCATGCGGGGTCCTTCCGGGTGGTCGAGGGGGCGGTCACCGGGCGGGCTCCGCGTCGTCGTACTCGGTCAGGTAGCCGGTCGCCCGGGCCTTGGCCAGCGCGGCGTCCTTCGCGCCCGGCGCGTCCAGCGGGCCGTCCACCAGCCCGGCGAAGCCGATCGCCACCCGGGCCCCGCCGATCGGGACCAGGCCGACCTCGACCGTCGCGCCCGGGTCGAAGCGCACCGAGGAGCCGGCCGGCACCGCGAGGTGGGTGCCGTAGGCGGCGGCCCGGTCGAAGGCCAGGCGCGGGTTGGACTCGAAGAAGTGGAAGTGCGAGGTGACCGAGATCGGCACCGAGGCGGTGTTGTGCACCGGCAGCAGCAGGGTCTCCTCCACCGGGTCGTAGCCCGCCCCGGTGCCGGGCAGCGCCGCGCCCGGGGCGCCCTCGCCGAGCGAGCCCGCGCCGCGGAACGGGTCGGTGACCACGGCGAGGCGCGTCCCGTCCTCGAACACCGCCTCCACCTGCACCACCGTGACCACGTCCGGGACGCCCGGCAGCACGTCCTCGGCGCCCAGCACGGTGCGGCCGGCCTCGATCGCCTCGGCCAGCCGGCGGCCGTCGCGGGCCGCCTCGCAGACGGTGTCGGCGATCAGGGCCGTCGCCTCGGGGACGTTCAGCCGCACGCCCCGGGCCCGCCGGGCGCGGGCCAGTTCGGCCGCGGTGAAGATCAGCAGCCGGTCCCGTTCAGTGGGGGTCAGTCGCACGGTGCCTCGCTTTGCGGGGGTCGCGGAGGGATGGTCGGTACAGATGTTAGAACGTCGTTCAAACTTAGCACCGCCGACACCCTGGGCACACGGGCGACGGACCCGCGGGCCCGGTCGAGGGGCCGTCGACGGGCCCCGGAGGGTTTTTCGAGGGCTGAGTGGGCAAGAGGAGGAACGAGAGGGGGCAGCCGACCCGGCGGGGGAGCGGGCGGCGGCCGTTCGGAACTACCCCGGGGGCGTACGAGGTTGATGGACGGTCAGGCGAGGTTTCCGCGACAGCGGTCGGCCACGTGGCGGGAGGGGGTCGAGCACCGGGGGCCGGTGGCGCAGACGCCGGCGGCACATCAACCCGGGTGCGCACTGCACCGCCGGCTGCACGCCGCGCTCGACGCGGCGGACCTGCCGGCGGTGGGAGCGGTGCGCCGGCGGCTGCGGGCGGCACTCGACCACTGGGGCCTCCCGGCGGAGCTGTCCGACACCGCCGAGCTGCTCGCCTCCGAACTGGTCACCAACGCGCTGGTGCACACCGGCCGGGGCGCGGTGTTCGACGCGGTGCTGACCGGCGGCTCGCGGCTGCGGGTCGAGGTGCAGGACGCCGCGGGCGGCCAGGTGCCCAACCGCCGCGCCGCCTCCGAGACGGCCACCTCGGGGCGGGGCCTGCTGCTGGTGGAGGCACTGGCGGACGACTGGGGCGTGCAGCTGCGGGCGGACGGGAAGACCACCTGGTTCGAGCTCTCCGCGGGCTGAACCGGGAATTGCGCCCACCCGCCGCCCACCGGCCGCCGGGCTCCGGCCGCGGGCCGGGGCGGCCCGCGGCGGATGAATATGCCGGACGTGATCGTGTGCGATCGGTACCGTTCGGCCCCCTGCCATTGCCGCCTTGCCGAACATACGAGAGGGTAGTGAGAATGTGTGCCAGGAGGCACACGCAACCATCGCGGTCCGGCCGGCCCAGTAGGGGACACGGGAACAACCAGCGGCCGCCAGGCAAGGCACCGGCAGGAGAAGCATGGCCACAGAGCCCGAGGCGCCTGGGCCCGCCCGCCGCACCCCGCCCGCCCAGGCCACCAGGAACGAGAGCACCGCGAACCCGCTGCGCACCGCCGCCGGACCGGCGTCCGGCGGTCGGACCGTGCCGCCGCCCTCCGGCCGCGGCCTGCCGACCCGCACCGGCGACTCCAGCCCCGAGTGGCTGGAACCCGCGATGGCGGCCAACGGCATCGGCTCGTTCGACTGGGACATCCGCCGCGACGTGCTGGTCGGCGACCAGCGGGCCTGCACGATCCTCGGCCTGGTCGGCCAGCCCTTCGACCGCACCTCCGCCTCCTTCCTGGCCCTGCTGCACCCCGAGGACGCGCCCGTGGTGCGCCGCCGGGTCGAGCGCGCCGTCGCCGAACTCGGCCAGTGCGGCGCCTACTACCGCACCGTCTTCCCGAACGGCGAACTGCACGCCGTGCGCTTCCGCGGCCGGGTGCTGGCCGACGCCTTCGGCCGCCCGTCCCGGATGGTCGGCTTCGTCTGGGACGCCACCGTCGAACTGCACAAGCGCGAGCGGGCCGACGAGCAGGCCCAGCTGCGCGAGCAGCGCTCCCGGTTCATCAAGGAGGCCGCCCGGGCGCTCTCCGAGGCCGTCACCGTCCGGGACGTCGCCCGGGTGTTCACCGAACTGCCGCTGCCGGGCCTGGGCCCCGACGGCCTCGCGCTGGCCTCGCTGGAGGCCGGGCGGATCGCGCTGCTCGGCTCCAACGGCTACCACAACGGGCTCAGCAACCAGTTCGACCGGATCCCGCTCGCGCCCACCCACCCCGCCGCCGAGGCGGTCCGGCAGCGCGCCCCGATCTTCGTCTCCAGCCGCGAGGAGTACCGCGAGCGCTACCCCGAGGCCTGGGACTGGGCCGAGGAGAGCGGCCGCTCCTCCTGGGCCTTCCTGCCGCTGATCGCCAGCGGCCGCCCCACCGGCATCTGCGTGGTCTCCTTCGACGACGACCGCGAACTCGACACCGACGAGCGCACCCTGCTCTCCACCCTCGGCGGCCTGGTCGCGCAGTCGCTGGCCCGGGCCCGCCTGCACGACGCCGAGCACGAGCTCGCCGCCGGCCTGCAGCGCGTCATGCTGCCCCGCACCGTCCCCGCCGTCCCCGGCGTCAGCACCGCCGTCCGCTACCTCGCGGCCGGCTCGGGCCTGCAGATCGGCGGCGACTGGTACGACGTCGTCCCGCTGCCCGGCGGGCACGTCGGCCTGGTGATCGGCGACGTCCAGGGCCACGACGTGCACGCCGCCGGCATCATGGGCCAGCTGCGGATCGCGCTGCGCGCCTACGCCGCCGAGGGCCACCCGCCCGCCGCGGTGATGGCCCGCGCCTCCCGCTTCCTGGCCGACCTCGACACCGACCACTTCGCCACCTGCACCTACGCCGAGGTCAACGTCGACTACGGCGTGGTCTACGCCGTCCGGGCCGGCCACCTCGACCCGGTGGTGCGCCGCGCCGACGGCACCGCGCACCCCGTCCCGGTCTCCGGCGGCCTGCCGCTGGGCGTCGACCCCGACGAGGAGTACCGGGTCACCCGGTTCAGCCTCGACCCCGGCGAGACGGTCGTGCTCTGCACCGACGGCCTGGTCGAGGCCCGCGGGATGGACCTCGACACCGGCTTCGCCCGGCTCTGCGAGAACGTCTCCGGCGACCTCCCCGGCATCGACGAGTCACCGCGCGAACCGCTCGAGGAACTCGCCGACCGGATCGCCTCCGGGGCCTCCGACAGCAGCGAGCGCGAGGACGACATCGCCCTGCTCCTGCTGCGCTGGGACGGCCCCGCGGGCGGGCGCGCCGCCCAGCAGCTGCGCCGCCGGATCGGCCAGGCCGACCTGGCCCGGATCGCCGAACTGCGCGGCGAGCTCCGCGACGCGCTGCGCCGCTGGGGCGTGCCCGAACTGATCGACACCGCCGAACTGCTCTCCTCCGAGCTGGTCACCAACGCGATCCGGCACACCGACCGGGACGCGATGTTCACCGCCCGCCTCTACCAGGAGCACGGCCGGGCCCGCCTGCGGGTCGAGGTCGAGGACGAGTCGGACCTCTGGCCGACCCGCCGCACCCCCGGCGAGCAGGCGTCCTCCGGCCGCGGCCTGATGCTGGTCGAGGCGCTCGCCGACACCTGGGGCGTGGAGCCCCGGGGCACCGGCAAGCGGATGTGGTTCGAACTCAGCAGCTGACGGCCCGTCGGGCGGTCAACCGAACTGCTGCTCCAGGTCCTTGAGCTTCTGCTCCAGCGAGTCGAGCCGGGGCAGCGTCACCGTGTCCTCCTCCGGGGTGAGGTCGATGCTGCGGTGGGCCGCCGGGGTGGCGGGCAGGCCGGCGGGGGCTATGGCGGGCTCCGTCGGGGCGGGCGGCGAGG